>JAAXXJ010000302.1 GCA_013334545.1 Nitrospirota bacterium
TATTCATCCAAAAACTACCACCTGATCTCGGAAATGGACGTGTAATGTTGTATGTTTGTTCAGAGTGCGGGGATATTGGCTGCGGCGCAATAACGATGCAAATATCAAAAAATAACGACGAATATATCTGGTCACTATTTGCGTATGAAAATGATTACGATCCCGAAATGACGGACTATGTATCATATAAATCAGTCGGGCCGTTCAGGTTTTCGACTGAGCAATATGAGCAGGTTATACACAATGCTGGGAACAGCGAACCATGGTGTCTGTTGGATGGAGAAAATGCTAGATGAAAGCTGATGGATTTGAAAGTAATCAGGACTTCTTTGACTTCGTGACTATGACAGCTTCTCATCTAAACGAGTTGGGATTTTTTGATTCAAACGAATAGTTGACTCGATTGATTAATAGCGCCTGGACAACGTCATCGGAGCTTTTCGGAGAAATCGGGCTTGCCTGCGAGAATATCCTCAAGAGAGACGGAAAACGTCTGCCACCATGTTTAGCAACAGACCACATGTGTCAGCGGCTCCGCGAGCATGTAGTAAAACCGGCGCTTTAAAAATGTAGAAGGCAAGCGGCGTCGCTGTCTTCTTCCCGGTCGGCGCCGACACTCTGCTGGCTTCAGGTTTCGAGTTGATCCTTCATGCGGTAGCTTGGCCCCTCGATGACCTGGGTCTCGGCATGATGCAGGAGCCGGTCGAGAATGGCCGAGGTAAGGGTGCTGTCGTTGTTGAAGATCTCCGGCCATTGCTTGTACGCACGATTCGAGGTAATGATCGTGGAACCCCTTTCGTAGCGCTGGCTGATGACCTGGAAGAGGAGGTCGGCTCCGTGCTTGTCGATGGGCAGATAGCCGAGCTCGTCGAGGATCAGCAGCGCCGGCGCGAGGTACTTCTTGAGCTCCGCCTTGAGGCGGCTGGCCGCCTGGGCCGCGGCAAGGGTATTGATGGCGTCGACGGCGGTGGAGAAGAGAACCGATTTTCCCGCCATGCAGGCCGTATAACCCAGAGCGGTAGCAAGGTGCGTTTTTCCCAGCCCCACGGTGCCCAGGAAGATGACGTTGGCTTTGTCCTCCACGAACTGGAGCCGGAAGAGGTTCTGGATCGCCATGCGGTTGATCTTCTTGGGCCAGCTCCATAAGAACTGGTCGAGGGTCTTGACGACCGGGAAGCGTGCGCTCTTGATGCGGCGGAGCGTGGCCCGGTCGCGGCGCAGGTTGAGTTCCCCGCAGGCAAGTCCGGCGAGGTAATCGACATGCGTTAAAGAATCTCGGGCGGCCTTGGCAGCCAGCGGGGAGTGGTGCTCCGCCATGAAGGGCAGACCAAGGATGCGCAGGTCCCCTTCCAACTGGTTGATGGTCTTTTCGTCTTTCATGGCGTCTCCTTGTTTATGGCAGTGCAGGTTTCGTAAATGGAGAGATCCGGCGCCTCGACGGAGAGGTCGAGCAGATCTGTCCTGCGGGTCAGGTGCAGCGCCCCCGGTTCGGGGAGCTTCCTGGCACGGCTTTCAAGGATATTGGCGATGTAGTCGCTGCCCACGGCGTGGAGGTTCATGGCATCGGAGATGGCGCACGCCACGGCCTCTTCTCCGTGGATCTCGGTGAGAGCCATGATCTTTCTGACATGATTGCCGCTATTCAGATGACGCTTGTCGAGCTCCCGGTAGTAATCCAGAGAACAGGGGGACAGGGCCAGGAAGCGCTTAAAGGTGTGCTGATCACGAGCCTTCTTGCGTTGCGCCACGAGTTCCCTGGGATGGTCGGGGTCCTCGAAGTCGCGGCCGCGCTCGTAGGAGCGGCTGTGTCGGGCGATGAGGCTTTCCTCGTGATAGAAGCAGAGCCGGTCCGGATAGGCCTTCATGGTGAGGCTCTGCCCCGCAAACCTGGCGGGGACGGAGTAGCGGTTCGAGTCGAGGGTAACGCGGAACTGCGAGGAGGCCCGCACCAGGGAGATGGCCGCCACATCGTAGGGATGCGTGGGTAGCGGCAGGAGATGGGGCCACTCGGAAGCGAGCATCTCCACCGGTTTCTTCCGGGTTTCGCCGTGGATGCGGACGTTGGCCACGGTATCGAGCCAGATCCTTGCGGCTGGGTTTATCGCCGCGAAGTCGGGAAGATCCGCTCCGGCCAGGAAGTTCTTTTTGACGTAGCCGACGCCGTTTTCCACCCGACCCTTCTCGTTCCCCTTGGCCACTCCGCAGGCTGAGATGCCGAAGCCATGGTACCTGGCGAAGTCGAGATATTTGGGATTGAACACCGGCGCCTCTCCCGGCGTGCGTTTGAGCACCGCACTCGCCAGATTATCGACCATGATGCGGGCCGGCACTCCGCCAAATGCAGCAAAGGCGTTCTGGTGACAGGCGAGGAAATGCTCCATGGTCTGTGACACGGTGAATTCCACATACATCTGGCGGCTGTAGCAGAGCACCATGACGAAGAAACTCAGGCGGCGCGTGGTTTCACCCACCCTGACCGCTCCGTAGGAACCCCAATCGACCTGGGCGCATTCCCCCGGCGCGAAGGCGAGCTTGAGAAAGGCCTTTTCCCTCCTGGGGCGGACCTTGCTGACGAACTTCTTCACCGCGGTGTAGCCGCCGGCAAAGCCTTCCTCCCGGAGGCGCTGAAAGATCTGCGCGGCGGAATAGGGGTAGGATTCGACCATTCTGACCACGGTATCCTTGAACGGGTCGAGCTTGCCGGGGCGCTGGACCGATTTGCGCGGCAGGAACTGTTGTGCCGCAAGCCGCCTTCTCACGGTGCGTTCGTCAAGGCCCAGTTCCCTGGCGATCTGGGCGGCCTTGAGCCCTTTCTGCTCATGCAGGTGCTTGATGCGTGCGAAGGTCTCAAAATCGATCACCGCACACCTCCGGCAAGTCGCTTGAAGATCTCGCCGATGGCCATGGGCGGGCCTGCGACCCTCTTCGCAGCCGTCGCTTCCCCCAGAGGGAGCACTTGGTAGATTGGCCTGCGGTAGGCGACGAGTCCGACCTGGCGCAGCTCGCTTCGGGCCGAGTCGAGCGATGCCTCATTCATGGCGAGGCGCTCACAGAGGGACGGGTCCGAGTAATAGCTAAGCCCTTGGGAGTCGGCGACGGTGACCAGGAAGAGGTACAGCGCACAGGACTTGTGCGTCAGACGCTCGATGTAGCGGTCACGTACCAGGCGGTGGTCCACCCAGCTGAACTGTTCGGGAACGGTGCGGATGCGGTCGGGGCTAACCGGAGTTTTTCGGGTCATGATGGCCTCCTGTGATTGGGTTCGATGCTATGACATCGTGGCCCAATTGTTCCAGACGGCGCGCCGCCGCATCAATGTCATCTTGTAACAGCGACCCGGTCAAATGAGCGATTAGCCCTACAAAAACGGGATGTTGCGTGGACCAGAAATCTTGTAACACAGACGATTGCTCAGGCTCAGGCAGAGACAAATGTGGGATAACATGCTGATCCTGCGCAGGAATTCGGGAGCAGCTATCTTGTAACGCATCGCAGGCACTTCTTCTGCGGCCCAATCCGGGGTTGGCTTCGCGCCAGGCCCGCATTCGCTGGACATGTTCCGGCCCCTTGAAGTATCCGGGGTTTTTTTCTGTCCAGCGCCTCTGGCTCTCGGTTTTGCTGGCCTTGCGACAGTCCGGCTTGCCGCAGTAGATCTGGGTCTTTGTGTTACGGTAATCGGGGAAGAAGAAGTCCTTGCAGCAAGGGCACTGCCGTTCTCTGGTGCGTTTCATGACCCGGAACCTCCGGGTCAATCATCGGACATGAGGGGTTGCAAGGGAAGAAAGGGGAGAAAGGCAGGGAAGAAAAGCGAAGAATCGATTGAAAAATTGATTGGTTAAGAAGACAACGGCAAAACCGAAGAAGAAACATTTTTACACGACCGGAAGAAGAGCATTTTCAGATTGCCGGTGACACATATCTCGATGCAATAGGCGTCTGTTCTATTTAGGGGAAGAACAATAGGTG
>JAAXXJ010000303.1 GCA_013334545.1 Nitrospirota bacterium
ACGTTCGTCGGAGGCCTGGGGCTTGCCGGCATCGCCAGTTCCGGCGTCGGCGGCGCACCCGCCGCGTCGAGCGGCAGCGATCCGGCCGCGCAGCGGCAGGCGACCCTCGATGCAGCGTTGTCGGCTGCCGAGGCGCAGCCGGACAACATGGAGGTCGTGGCATCGCTCGGTCACGCGTACTTCGACTACGCGGTCATGCTGTACGAGTCGCAGCGACAGCGGGAGTCGGTGCCGTATTGGCAGAACGCCGTGATCCAGTACGACGAGGACACGGCCAAGGAAGCGTCCCAGGAAGCGCTGGACATCGGCCTGGAGGCGAACGACGCGATCTTCAACGGGCTCGTCTCCGGCATGGTCGAGGTGGGGAAGATGTTCGAGGCGCAGGAGTACTTCGTGCCCGAGCTGCTCATGTGCGCGGATGCGCTCTACGCGGGCCTGGACATCCTGAAGCCCCACGTGAAGCAGCTGGACCTGGGCGTGAAGGGTTCGGTCGTTATCGGGACGGTGGAAGGCGATGTGCACGACATCGGCAAGAACATCGTGAAGATGATGTTCGACGTGGCGGGCTTCACGGTCTATGACCTTGGCCGCGACGTGCCGCTTGACAAGTTCGTCCAGGAGCAGCTCAGGACCGACTCGGACCTCGTCTGCCTCTCGGCCATGATGACCACGACCATGACGGGCATGAAGAAGGTGATCGACGACCTCCGGACCAAGAACCCGAACGTGAAGATCATGATCGGCGGCGCGCCTGTGTCCCAGGACGTGGCGGACAAGTACGGTGCCGACGGGTATGCCAAGGACGCGACGAACGCCTTGAAGGACGCCATCAACATGATCGAGTCCCTCAAGAAGATGAAGGATGAGGTGGAAGCCAAAAAGGCGAAATGAAGACCTCGCTCAAGCGGGAGCTGCTGGACCACGGCGCAACGGTCGTGGGGATCGCCGGCCTCCGCGGGTATCTGAGCGGTGAGATCGCCCACCTGGACCGGGCAGTATCCATCGGCGTGGACCGGAAGCTGAGCGAGGATACGCTTGCGCTCCTTACGAAGCTTCAGAAGCGGACGGTTCGCTTCCTGAAGGCACGGGGCCACCGGACGCTGGCGATCCCGCCGGACTCGGACCGGCGGAAGGGGACGTTCATCTCCAAGCTCTATTCGCTCTTCAACCACAAGATGGCGGCGACTTCAGCGGGGCTGGGCTGGATCGGGAAGAACGGGCTGCTCATCAGCCCCGGACATGGTCCGCGGCTCTCCCTGGCCACGGTGCTGACCGACGCACCGATGCGGCCGGACGTGCCCATCGAGCACTGCTTGTGCGGTGAGTGCGTGCTCTGCATCGAGCATTGTCCGTCGCAGGCGCTCACCGGCGCGAAATGGTCGCGCTCCTCACCGTTCACGGAACTGGTGAGACTGGGGGCGTGCCGGAGCCACAAGACGAGCAAGCGCCAGACCGCCGGCAAGCCCAACTGCGGGCTGTGCATCAACATCTGCCCCTACGGAAGAATTACATCAACGTCTCACCACGGAGACACAGAGGCACGGAGAAAAGCATAGTCAGGGTTCTTCATTTTGTCATTATTTCGACTTTTCGTAGTTCTCTGTGCCTCCGTGACTCCGTGGTAGATTTCGATTTTTGCGTTTGGAGGTTGTAATGAGCAAGAAGCATAAAGTCATCTTCCAGCCATCGGGCAGGCGCGGCGAGATCGAGGACGGGAAGACCATCCTCGAGGCGGCCCAGGCCATGGGCGTTGACATCGAAGGGCTCTGCGGCAACAAGAAGGTCTGCGGCAAGTGCAAGGTCAGGATCGAGGAAGGGTACTTCGAGAAGGACAATATCGAATCGGGGATGGCGCACCTCTCGCCGTTGACCGAAGGGGAGAAGAAGCACATCAAGCCCGAGGACGGCCCCGGTATGAGATTGTCCTGCACCGCCGAGGTCCACGGCGATATCAAGGTCTTCGTGCCTGAACGGTCGCGCGCGGGCAAGCAGGTGGTGCGCAAGGCAGCCAAGGAGCTCACCATCAAGCTGGACCCGGCGGTGAAGAAGTACAACATCGACCTTGTGCCCCCCACGCTGCACGACATGACCACTGGCGACTGGGAGCGGGTGCTCAAGTTCCTCGAGGACGACTACGGACTGAAGGGGCTGACCTTCGATTACCTTGTGCTGAAGGACCTCCAGGACACCCTGCGCAAGGGTGAATGGAAGGCCACAGTCACGGTCTGGATGGACAAGGAAATCATCAAGGTCGAGCCCGGCTTCGTCGAAGCGAGCTACGGGCTTGCCGTGGATATCGGCACGACGACCTGCGTGGGATACCTTACGGACCTGAGCACGGGCAAGGTGGTGAACACCGAGTCCATGATGAACCCCCAGGTGCCCTACGGGGAGGACGTGATGTCGCGCATCACCTACGCAATGAGCAATCCCGGAATTGGCCTTGAGACGATGCAGAAGGCCATCATCCAGGGGCTGAACGAGATCATCGACCGCGTGGTGACCGATATCAGGAAGGACGGCCCGAACCCGGGGTATGTCATCGACGATCTCACGATCGTGTTCAACACGGCCATGCACCATATCTTCCTCGGAATGAACCCCGAGTATATCGGCCGCTCGCCCTTCATCCCGGCGGTCCAGAGCTCGCTCGATATCAAGGCGCGCGACCTGGGGCTTCGTATCAACCCCGCGGCGTATATCCATGTGCTGCCCATTGAAGCGGGCTTCGTGGGTGCGGACAACGTGGGCGTGCTGATCGCCGAGGAGCCCTACAACCAGGACGAGAAGGTGCTGATCATCGACATCGGCACGAACGGCGAACTGCTCATGGGCAACCGGGACAAGGTCTGCTCCACGTCCTGCGCCACCGGGCCGGCCTTTGAGGGCGCCCAGATCAAGTTCGGCATGCGAGCGGCCCCCGGCGCCATCGAGACCGTTGAGATCGATCCCGCGACGAAGGAGCCGCGCTACAAGGTCATCGGCAAAGCGGACTGGCACACGCACATCGAGAAGGTGGACGCCAAGGGCCTCTGCGGCTCGGCCATTATCCAGGTCGTGGCGGAGATGTTCAAGGCGGGCATCATCGACAAGTCGGGCAGGTTCGTGCTGGACCTGGGCACTCCGCGCGTGCGCAAGGACGTTGAGGGCAAGCCCGAATACGTGCTTGCCTGGGCATCGGAGACGTCCATCGGCCAGGACATCACCGTCACCCAGGGCGATGTGCGGGCGCTGCAGCTCGCCAAGGGAGCGCTCTACACCGGCGCGAAGCTCATGATGAAACGCCTCGGCATCACGACGCTTGACCGGGTGATCCTGGCAGGCGCGTTCGGCAGCCATATCGACCGCGAGGCGTCCATGACGCTCGGCCTGTTCCCGGACTGCGCCCTCGACAAGGTCTACGCCGTGGGAAACGCGGCAGGCGACGGATCGCGCATGGCGCTCCTGAACCGTGACAAGCGGCGCGAAGCGAACGAACGGGCGCGCTGGGTCGAGTTCGTCGAGATCGCAACGGACCCGGCCTTCGAGAAGGAGTTCATGCAGGCCATGCATATCCCGCATATGAAGGATCGGTTTCCAAATCTGAAAGAACTTCTTTTACAGAAGGGGAGCAGCGTAGAGATCAAGGGATAGGTCGATTGCGGATTTCAGATTGCGAAGTGGAAAAAAACAAAGAGTCTTTGACACAGATAAAGGCGGATTGACTGCGGAAGAGGCAGGATAAGGCTTTTGATCTATCCGAATTTATCATACTTTGATCGGCTTTGATCCGTGTCTAGGAATATATTTCCTGTCAGAACTCATTTGGTTCCAGCTTGTCGACGTTAGGATAAGGAAGCATATGACCACGGTTGTCGTCAATTCAGGGGCATGCGGCTTCACCGTCTCCGTCAAAGCGGAGAAGGGGAAGGAGCGGACGATCTCGCTCTCCCTTGACACTGCCTGCGAGATGGTCCAGAAGATGCT
>JAAXXJ010000304.1 GCA_013334545.1 Nitrospirota bacterium
CCGATCTCCGACAAGGCGGTGGACTTCACCGCCGTCCTCACCTCGATCAAGGGCAAGAAGCCGGAACTGATCTTCTTCGGCGGCATGGACCCCCAGGGCGTGCCGCTGCTCAAGCAGATGAAGGGGCTGGGGATGACCGCCAAGTTCATGATGGGCGACGGCGGCTACACCCCCAAGCTGATCGAGCTGGGTGGCGCGGCGGCGGAAGGGGCCTATGCCTCCCTGCCCGGGGTGCCCCTGGGCCAGATGCCGGGCGGGGAAATCTTCCGCAAGCGTTACGAGACCCGGTTCAAACAGCCCATCCAGCTCTATGCCCCCTACTGTTATGATGCGGCCAACGTGATGATCGAGGCCATGCAGCGGGCCGCTTCCGCCGAGCCCGCCAAATACCTGCCGGAACTGGCCAAGACCAGCCACGACGGGGTCACCGCCAGGATCACCTTCGACGAGAAGGGCGACCTGAAGGGCGGGGCCATCACCCTCTACCAGGTCCAGAGCGGCACCTGGCAGCCCCTGCAGACCATGGGCGGCGAGGGGCCGGCGGTGGCGAAATAATGATGATGCAGGCGGCACCTCGGTGCCGCCTTCTTTTTTGCGATTTTTTGCAGGATGCCGGTGAGGAACGAACCGCATCGGTCGAGGTAAACTCATCCGGCGCAATGCGCTACGCTTATTGGCGCCCTACGATGGTATGCGGCAGATTGCTGGTTACGAGTTGAAGGGATTAGTAATAGGGAGATGTCCTGATTTATCCCCAAAGGGCGCAGGAAGCGTCCAGGTGTGGTGAGTTTCCACGCGGAACATGGGAACGATACGATAAACAAATATTCGGGGTGGCACTATGCAACGACAACTTACCGCAATCATCGAACGTGAAGGCGATGGCTATGTATCGTTCTGCCCCGAACTCGATATTGCCAGCCAAGGCGAGACCGTCAAGGCAGCCCGGGAGAACCTGCGTGAGGCCTTGGAGCTGTTTTTCGAAACCGCTTCGCCTACGGAAATTCAGTCCCGCTTGCATGATGAGGTGTATGTGACCCAGGTGGAGGTTTCCGTTGGGTAAACTTCGCATCCTTTCTGGGAAACAGGTTTGCACCATTCTTTCCAGGCATGGATTTCTTGAAGTACGGCAACGGGGTAGCCACATCGTGATGCAGAAGCAACTTCCCGGGACTACGGTCACGGTGCCGGTCCCCAATCATCCCGAACTGCATCTTGGAACATTGCAATCAATCATCCGTCAATCCGGCATCCCGAGGAGTGAATTTGAAGCATAAAGACCAACCTTTTCCGGGACGCCGCTTTTTTCGATCAATTTTTCGGTAGTCGTTCACTTGGATATCTTCCTTCAACAATTGCTCAACGGCTTGGTGCAGGGCAGCGTCTATGCCCTGGTGGCCTTGGGTATACCATGGGCTAAGGCATTCTCGACCTGATCAACTTCGCCCATGGGATAATATGTGAATTTGTGGGGTCTGATCAAGCTAACTGCCTGATGCAAAAGCAAAATACGTCAAATAACAGCAGTTTGGAATTTAAACCGATCGTATTCTGTTAAGTTTTTGAAATCGACATACTTGTTAGGTGGTGACCGATTCCATTCACACCCGTAAGGAGATTTTCTGCATTGGATATTCCACGGATCTTCAACATCACCGAAAGTGCTCACCGCATCCATGACCCGTTCACACCCGAGAAGCTCGCCACTCTCGGCGCGGCGCTGCGTCTGGAAACGGGAACCCGAGTGCTCGACCTCGGCAGCGGTTCGGGGGAGATGCTGTGCACCTGGGCACGCGATTACGGAGTCATCGGCTCCGGCATCGACATGAGCCAGTTGTTCACCGAGCAAGCGAAACTCCGTGCTGAAGAACTCGGTGTCGCCGATCAAGTCAAGTTCATCCATGGCGATGCTGCTGGCTTTGTCTCTGACGAGAAGGCCGGTGTGGCAGCCTGTGTCGGTGCCACTTGGATTGCCGGGGGAGTCGCCGGCACCATCGAGCTTCTGGCGCGGAGCCTCCGCCCCGGAGGGATCATCCTCATCGGCGAGCCCTACTGGCGGCAGTTACCGCCGACGGAAGATGTTGCCAGGGGGTGTCTTGCCCACTCGATCTCCGACTTTCTCCCGCTGCCGGAACTTCTCGCGTCTTTCGGCCAGCTCGGCTACGACGTCGTGGAAATGGTTTTGGCCGACCAAGACAGCTGGGACAGATACGAGGCGGCCAAGTGGCTCACCATGCGCCGATGGCTTGAAGCCAATCCCGACGACGAGTTCGCCAAAGAGGTTCGAGCCGAACTAACCTCGGAACCCCAGCGCTACGCCGCTTACACGCGTGAATACCTGGGCTGGGGCGTGTTCGCGCTGATGCCGCGGTGATGAGGGATTACCGGGCGACTCAGGGTGGATTGTAACCGCGCTTTATTATTGACTCGGGAGGATGAAATCATTAACATGCCGGTAAGAGTATTACCAAAGTAATTCTTACTGTTCCGGGAGATGTTTATGCGGATTACCTCAAAAGGCCAGGTTACCATCCCACTGGCAGTGCGGCAAAAAATCGGCCTGCAGCCGAATACCGAGGTCGATTTTATTGTTAAGGGGAATACGGTGCAGATTGTAAAATCGGTCAACCCCGACCGGTCACGCGGCAAAAAACTGATTGCCCGGCTACGCGGCAAAGCCACGGTGAAAATGTCAACCGACGACATCATGGCCCTGACCCGAGGGGATGAATGATTCCGGGGCGGGTTATGGTGGACAGCAATGTCCTCCTTGACATCCTGACTGAAGACAAAACCTGGTTCGCCTGGTCGGCCGAGAAACTGGCGGAATGCGCCGAAAGCTCCACCCTCTGCATCAACGCCGTCATCTATGCCGAGCTTTCCATCGGCTTTGCCCGGATCGAGGATTTGGAGGCCGCTCTGCCCGGCGATGCCTTTGACCGTATCCATCTCCCTTATGAAGCCGCCTTTTTGGCTGGAAAATGTTTTCTCCGATATCGCCGCGATGTCGGCTTGAAGCGCTCACCGCTGCCGGATTTTTTGATCGGAGCCCATGCCGCTGTTGGGGGAATGACCCTGCTGACCAGAGACAGCTCGCGATACCGCACCTATTTTCCCGGACTCGCCTTGATCTGCCCTTAGCCGGCAGATGGCCATCCGCCGAACAGGAGATCCATCCGTGACGCAAGACATTCGCTGGAAGCAACGCTTCGATAACTACACGCGGGCCTTGGGACAACTCTCCCTCGCCGTGCGGCTCATGCGGCAGCGGTCCCTGTCGGATCTTGAAATGCAGGGACTCATCCAGGGTTTCGAGTTCACCCACGAATTGGCCTGGAATGTTTTGAAGGATTATCTGGAGTACGAAGGCATCCAAGGGCTCATTGGCTCCAGAAGCACGGTGCGGGAAGCCTTCAAGCGTGGCCTGATCAGTGATGGCGAGGTCTGGATGGACATGATCGAAAAACGCAATCTTTCCAGCCACACTTATAATCTGGAGGTGGCGGAAGCGCTAGTCTCCGCCATTGGCGATCTCTACCACCCGCTCCTCCTGAACCTGCAAAAACATCTGGAAGGGCAAGTGTGACCATGCCGGAATTCGGCCTTTCCGATGCGACGCTGGTCGCCATCCGGCGGATTCTCGCCGGCTTTCCGGCCGTCAGTAAAGCGGTTCTGTACGGTTCACGCGCCAAAGGAAATTACCGGCCCGGTTCAGACATCGATCTGACTCTCTTCGGGGAGAACCTGGATTGGCGCCTCCTCGGGGAAATAGCCGCCCAGCTGGAGGAATCTCCGATCCCCTACCAGGTGGACCTGTCCCTTTGGGGGCAGCTGAATCATGCCGGGCTGCGGGAACATATTGAGCGGGTCGGGGTGGTGTTTTACGAGCGGGCAGCAGGAAAGGCGGACTCACGCGGAGACGCGGAGAACGTTGTGGTGGAGGGATGAAGCAGGGGTG
>JAAXXJ010000305.1 GCA_013334545.1 Nitrospirota bacterium
CTGACAAGCTCCAAATAGCGTCCGTCCTTCTTGGCCGCCCTCAGGCACTGGTCAACCTTGTCCAGAAAGACCCGCTTGTCACCGACGGCTTGGGATTGCTTGGAAACGGTGATGAAGTAGTCCTTTGTCTGGATGTCATAGTCCAGGATCTTGATTCTATCCTGTACGTTCATTTGCTTTGCGCGCCATAGCGTGGTTTCCCGGGTGTCCACGAAGACGTCCGGCGATGGGAGTGATCTGCTCCCGAGGTCAGCCGGGTCTTCGCGGTCCGCGCCGCGGGGAGTGCCCACCACCACGGCCGGGCCACACCCGGTGCAGGTTTTTGTGCACTCCCGTGAGCATAAGACGGTCGTCGCCAAGGCGGCTGGCCGGAGCGACGATACCCAGTGCAGCGATTGCCCTCTTCGAAAAATCCCTGACCGGCGCGGCAACGCTCTTCACGTCAAGGTCGCACTCCTCGTTCTCGACCGCATATCCCCGCTCCTTGACCTCTTTGAGCTCGCTCAGGAGGGCATCACGGGTACGCAGCGTGCGGGGTGTAGTCGCGGGAAGCTCGTTCTCGGGATAGAGCTGTTCGATCTCTGCTGGCGGGAGGAACGACAAGACAGCTTTGCCGACCGCGGTGCAATGAGCGGGAAGCATGGCCCCGACACGGGATACCGCCCGGACCGTACGGTCCGTCTCTACGCTGTCCATGAAGATGACCTTGGTCGCCCGCAGGACCGCCACAACCGCGGTCTCACCGGTGGACACCATGAGGTCCTCCAGGATGGGCCGGGCCTGCCGCCGGCACTCGCGCTGCTCAATGAAAATCGAACCGAGCTGCAGGGTCTTGGGCCCGAGACGGTAGTTATCCGTTTCCCGGTTCTGCTCGATATAGCCGCGGTGCTCCAGCGTGGCAAGCAGGCGGAAGACATTGTTCTTGTGCAGTCCGAGGCGCTTGGAAAGCTCTGTCACGCCGAGTTCGTCGTCGGTCTTCGTGAAGGACTCAAGGATATCGAGTGCGTGGGAAACGGACTGGATCAGGTAGTTTTCTTTATCCCGTTTCATGGATGTGCGTCAAGCCTCCGCGGCGATCACCGCGTCGCGGGGAAGGTCCCCGGCTGTTTACCGGTCATGACCGGATATCCCCTCCCGCTCCACTCGGGCATACCGCCCTGGAAGACCATGAGGTACGTATAACCCAATCCCGCCGCCGAACCCGCGGCGGCCTTGCTGAGCGTTCAACCAGCCCCGCGGCAGTAAAAGATGAGCGGCGCGGTCTTGTCCCTCGGAAGTCTTCTTTTCTCCGCCGCGATCCGTTCGGCAGGGATATTGACAGCGCCGGGTATATGGCCTGCCAGATATTCATCAGGAGACCGCACATCGATGAGAGCGGCCTTCTTCTCCCCTGTCATCAAACCCGCGATCTGATCTGCACCGATGTTAATATATTGCGCCACTGCCGTTGTTGCTGAGAAAAGAACGCTCAAAACTGTCGTGGCTAGCAAGCTCTTTCTCATGGCCATGCGCCTCCTCATTATCAAACAAGTGTTTACTTATTAAATCAGCAGCGATTATTTGTCAAGATAAATAAACCGAAGATCAATCTTCACTATTGCAATAGCGCGGTGCGGGAGGGTATTATTCACCACTTTAGTAGCGACTTCAGGGAGGTTCTTTTTTGAGGAATAAGGCCGTCGCCCTCATATCGGGCGGACTTGACAGTGTACTTGCCGCTCGGGTCGTCATGGAGCAGGGCTACGAAGTTACTTGCCTGTACTTCTCGTCACCCTTCTCCAAATCCTACGGGAGAGAAGAGCTCACCCCCGCCGTCACAGTTTCCCGGTCCATTGGCACCGACCTCCGCGTCATGGACCTGGGACAGCCCTATATCGACCTCATCAGGAACCCGAAACACGGTTACGGAAAGAACATCAACCCCTGCATCGACTGCAAGATTCATATGCTGGAAAGGGCGAAAGTGGTCATGGACGAGATCGGAGCGCCCTTTGTGGTCACCGGCGAGGTTCTGGGCCAGCGGCCCATGTCCCAGCGTCGTGATACGCTTCACATCATCGAACGCGATGCCGGCCTCAAGGGCCTTATCCTGCGCCCGCTTTCGGCGACGCTTCTCCCGCCCACCCGGGCAGAGCAGGACGGGCTCATCGCCCGCGACAAGCTCCTGGGCATCAGCGGCCGCAGCAGGACGGTGCAGCTTCAGTTGGCGGAGCGTTTCGGCATCCAGGGTTTCTCCACGCCTGCGGGAGGATGCCTGCTGACGGACAAGAACTTCGCCGAGAAGCTCCGCAACCTCTTCCAGGACCAGGAGACGATCACCCCCCACGACATCCAGCTCCTGACCGTGGGCCGACATTTCAGGTTCGATAACGGCGTCAAGATCGTGCTGGGCCGGAACAACAGGGAGAACCATATCCTGATGGCCCTCGCCGCGCGCGGCTACCATCTCTTCATGCCCCATGGCTTCCCCGGCCCGGTGGCCCTTTTTTCCGGAACTCCCGATCCTGAGGTGATGCAGGCCATCGGCAGGCTTATCATAACGTACAGCAAACAGGCCCCGGGGCAGGTCCGCCGCATCCGTTTCGGCAGCGAGATATTCGATCCTGGAGATCCGCTCCCCATCCAGTCCATGGGACTCAAGAAGATCGGTACCAAGCACTGACACTCTTTCCGCTTGACGTCTTTTTTCCCCCGCCATGTTGAATTCTGTGCAATAATTCAATTGATGAGCAATTGCTGGCGACTCTGAGGTGAGCATGCCGGAAATTACGATCGAGGCGGTACAGGACTATCTCCAGCGGCTTTTGGGGGTGCCGGTACGGGTACATTCCCTCTCCGAGCACGGTAAGCAGGAGCTTACAGGAGATCTGAAAGCCTTCGGCTACGGCACCCCGGTCTTCCTCGAATACGAGGCCGGCGGAACGAGAAAGCAGGCCGTGCTCGAGACCATGTCCCCCTCTACCTTCGGACACGATCACTTTTCGGACCGCGCCCAGGCAATTCTCTGGGAACACTCTGCCTTCAACGATCTTCCCCGCCATGTGCGTTCGCTCGACAGTGGTGCTTTTCTCCGGTCCGGGAAGATGGTATCGACAGGCCAGGCCGAGGAGTTCTTCCTGCTCACCGAGTTCATCGAAGGCAAGGGCTATTTCAGGGACCTTGACCGCATTGCCGCTACCGGAGTTGCCGTCGCTGCGGACCATGAGCGGTCGCTATCCTTGTCGAACTACCTGGTGGAGATACACTCACGGAAACTCGACTCCCCGGCATTGTACACCCGCCGCATCCGAGACCTCCTGGGGCACGGCGAGTGCGTTATGGGGCTGATCGACAACTACCCTGACCACTACGAGTTCATCGACCAGGACCTTTTGCGCAATATCGAATCCGCATGCGTGAGCTGGCGCTGGCGGGTCAAGCACCGCGGACACCGCCTCTGCCAGGTGCACGGCGATTTCCATCCCTGGAACATCCTGTTCCGTGAAGGCACCGACTTTACCCTCCTCGATCGTTCACGGGGGGAATGGGGAGAACCGGCCGATGATGTTACTTGCCTGACCATCAATTATCTGTTCTCTTCCTTTCTTCGCGCCGGCAGGCTCACCGAACCGTTCGAAACGCTGTTCAGAAAGTTCTGGGAAACCTACCTCGAAAGGACCAACGATACTGAAATGACCGAGGTCGCTCCACCGTTCTATGCGTGGCGCGGTCTTGTGATCGGCAGCCCGGTGTGGTATCCTCGCCTTCCGAACGGGGTACGCAGGACCATCTTCAATTTCATCGTGAACGTGCTCGCTGCGGAACGGTTCGATTTCGCGGATGTGAACAGGTATCTGGCATGAACGGAAGGGAGGGCTTCGCGGTCTGGATAACGGGCATCCCGGCATCGGGCAAAAGCGCGATAACGCGGG
>JAAXXJ010000306.1 GCA_013334545.1 Nitrospirota bacterium
AGCGGGTCGAGGACGCCTACCGTACCCTGATCTACGACGAGAACCGGCGGGACTACGACCGGACGCTCCGCGACATTCCGATCACACCCGAACCGCCGCAGCCCGAACTGCGCTACCAGCCGCGGCCGCCTGCCCCGCCGACGGTCGTACCGAGGGTGGAGGAAAGGCCGCCGGCCCCTCAAACACCCCGGGCAGCGACCCCCCAGCCGGCGCCGGCGCCGCCGGCGGTGCCGGAAGTCCCGCAGCCCGCCCCCCCGGACATCACCGAGTTCACCGGGGCCGTCCTCAAGATGCTCCGCGAACTGCGCGGCCTGAGCACGCGGAACGTGGCGGACGCAACAAAGCTGAGCATGCGTTATATTGAGTCCATCGAGGATGATAGCTATAAGAAGCTCCCCGCCCGCCCCTATCTTCGCGGATTCCTGTTTTCCTACGCACGTGCCCTCGGATACGAGCCTCACCGAATCGTGAATGACTATCTGAAACGGTATGATGCGGTGATGAACCCGCCAAAGAAGTAGCTGAACGACGGGAGCAAGAAGCCCGAATACAGTAGTCAGAAGAAAAACGAAAAGGCAGCCGAATTGGCTGCCTTTCTTTGTGATCCCGTCGACTGCCTCTCGTCGTTTCTCACTGCACCAATTCCCGCTTCTTCCAGAGCAGATAGATGGCCGGGTAAATGGTGAGTTCCAGGATCTCGGAGGTGATGACGCCGCCGATCATGGGCGCGGCGATGCGCTTCATCACATCGGATCCTGCTCCGTGGCTGAACATGATCGGCACGAGGCCGGCGAGGATGACTGCCACGGTCATGAGCTTCGGCCGGATCCTCTTCACCGCACCCTCCATGATCGACTCCTGAAGGTCATGGACCGTGTTCATCCTGCCTTCCTTCTTCCACTTCTCATGGGCCAGGTCGAGGTACAGCAGCATCACCACGCCGGTCTCGGCGTCCAGGCCAGCCAGGGCGATCAGCCCCACCCAGACCGCGATGCTCATGTTGTACCCCAGGAACCAGAGGAACCAGAAGGAACCGACGAGCGAGAACGGCACGGCGAGCAGGACGATGACCGTCTTGACCGTGGACTTCGTGTTCAGGTAGAGCAGCACGAAGATGATCAGCAACGTGAGCGGGATCACGAGCTTCAGCCGCTCATGGGTCCTGACCAGGTACTCATACTCGCCGCTCCACTGGAGACGGTACCCTGGGGGGAGCTTCACCGAAGCGGCCACCTTCATCTGCAGTTCCTCGACATAGCCACCCACGTCGCGACCGGTGAAGTCGATATACACATAGTTGGCGAGTAGGCCCTCCTCGCTCTTGATCTGCGTTGGCCCCTGGACGATGTCGATATCGGCAAGGGAACCCAGCGGGACATAGGACGTCCCCCCAGAAGGTGTCGGGGCCGCACCCATGCCGCCTGCCGCCGCTGAGACCGGTTGGACCGGAACGAGGATGCGTTTGATCCGGTCGAGGTCGCTCCGGAACTCGCGGGGATACCGGACATTCACCGAGTATCGCTCCCTGCCCTCCACCGTGGTCGTCAACGTCATGCCGCCCAGGGAGCTGGCCACCACCGTCTGGACATCGTCCATCGAGAGGCCATAGCGGGCGATCTCCCCGCGCTTCGGTCGGATGTCCAGGAAATAGCCGGTCATGAGCCGCTCTGCGTATGCGCTGCGTGTGCCGCGCACGGTCTTGATCGCTGCCTCCACCTCGCGGGAGACCGTGTCCAGCATCTCCAGCTTGGGGCCCAGCACCTTGACCCCCACGGGGGTCCGGATGCCCGTTGCGAGCATGTCGATGCGCGCCTTGATCGGCATCGTGAAGGAGTTCGACACGCCGGGGATCTGGACCGCGTCGTTCAGCTCGTTCTTGATCTTGTCGATGTCCATGCCCTTCCGCCACTGGGATTCCGGCTTGAGGCTCACAATGGTCTCGAACATTTCGACCGGCGCCGGGTCCGTGGCGGTCTCGGCGCGGCCCGCCTTGCCGAACACCTGCGCCACCTCGGGCACGGTCATGAGCAGCTTGTCCTGGATATGGAGCAGCCGCGACGCCTCGGAGACGGCCAGGGCCGGCACGGTCACGGGCATGTAGAAGAGCGTGCCTTCGTCCAGCGGCGGCATGAACTCCGAGCCGAGCTTCATGCCGGGAATGACGGTGGGGCCGAACATGGGCAGGAGAAAGATGACGGCCGTTATGACAACGATGATAAGGGCAGCGATGATGACCTGCCAACTGTACCGCAGGGAAAAGGCGACCCGAGGCCGGTAGACCTTGTTCACGGCCTTGACGATGGGGTTTTCGCCCTCGCTCCGGATCTTTCCCCGGATGAAGAGCGTCATGAGCACTGGTGTGAGCGTGATCGCGAGGAACGAGGCGAAGAGCATTCCGAAGGTCTTGGTGTATGCCAGGGGCTTGAACATCCTGCCTGCCTGGGCCTGGAGCGTGAAGACCGGCAGGAACCCTACCGTGATCACCAGGAGCGCGAAGAAGAGCGACGGCCCGACCTCCTTGGCCGCCTCAATGATGACCTCGACCCGGGATCCGGGCCTGCCCGCGTGCTCCCACTCCTCGAGCCTCTGGTGGGCATTCTCGACCATGATGATCGAGGCGTCCACCATGGCGCCGATGGCGATGGCGATGCCGCCCAAGCTCATGATGTTCGAGGTCACGCCAAGGTAGTACATGCAGATGAACGAGATGATGATCGCGATGGGAAGCGTCAGGATGACGACAAGCGCGCTCGGCAGATGGAAAAGAAAGATGATGCAGACCGCGCTTACCGCGATCGTGAGCTTCACGATCTCCTCGGTCAGCGTGCGGATGGACCGCCGGATCAGGTCGCTCCGGTCATAGGTCGTCACCATCTTGACGCCTGCGGGCAGGGACGGTGCGACGTCGCGGGCGATCTTCTCCTTCACCCGCTCGATCACATCCAGCACGTTCTCGCCGAAGCGGACCACCACAATGCCGGCGGCGACCTCTCCCCTGCCGTCCAGGTCCGTGAGGCCGCGCCGGATCTCCGGCCCTACGCCGATCGAAGCCACGTCGCGCAGGTAGATCGGGGTACCACCCGGACCCATGCCCACGCCGATCTCCTGCAGGTCCTTTACCCCCGTGATGTAGCCCCGGCCGCGTACCATGTACTCGGTGCCGGACAGCTCGAGAACGCGTCCCTCCACGTCGATATTGCTCTTCCGAACGGCGTCCATCACCTTCATGAGCGAGATACCGTAGGATGCGAGCCGGTTGGGGTCCACCGTGATCTGGTACTGCCGCACGAAGCCGCCGACGCTCGCCACCTGCGACACGCCGGGCACGCTCTCGAGGGCGAGCTTGATGTTCCAGTCCTGGAGTGACCTGAGCTGGGACAGGTCGTGGCCACCGGCCTCGTCCACCAGGGCGTAGGAGAAGCCCCAGCCGAGGCTCGTGGCGTCAGGGCCGAGCACCGGACTGACGTCCGAGGGGAGCTTGCCGCGCACCGACTGGAGGTACTCCAGCACCCGGCTGCGGGCCCAGTAGATGTCCGTTCCTTCCTCGAAGATGACGTAGATGAAGGAGCTTCCCAGGAACGAGAAGCCCCGCACCGCCTGGACCTTGGGCGCTGCAAGGAGGGTTGACGAGATGGGATAGGTCACCTGGTCCTCGACCAGGTTCGGGCTCCTGCCCGGCCAGTCGGTATAGACAATGACCTGGGTGTCCGACAGGTCAGGAATGGCGTCCAGAGGCATGCGCTGGAGCGTCCAAATTCCCCAGAGCGTCAGGAATCCGACCACGAGGAACACGAAGAACCGGTTCCTGCTGCTGTATTCGATGATCTTGGATATCATGGATAACCTTTTCGCCACAGAGACACAGAGGCACAGAGGAAAAACTGGCTATTCTTTGACACAG
>JAAXXJ010000038.1 GCA_013334545.1 Nitrospirota bacterium
CACCCTGTCAGGCGGTCAGCAGCAGCGCGCGGCCATTGCGCGCGCTCTGGCCATGAAGCCCCGGGCCATGCTCTTTGATGAGCCCACGGCTTCGCTCGACCCGGAGACGGTCGGCGAGGTGCTTGCGGTGATCCGTGACCTGGTGCGGCAGAAAAGGATGACGTCCCTCATCTCGACGCACGAGATGGGCTTTGCCCGGGAGGTCGCCGACCGGGTCGTGGTCTTCGACAACGGGGACATCATCGAGACCGGCCCGCCGGTGGAGATCTTCAGGTTGCCGAAGAACGAGAGGACACGGCTGTTCCTGGGACGGATCTTGAAGCGGGGATAGGCAAATGCACGCGTTGTGCACATTATATAATGCAGAGAAGTGCGCAGGTTCAGACCGAGATGCACTGCATGGACCGTTGCTTGGCCCTTCGGCGCGAGCTTGCGGACCAGTCAGTGCGCATAGAGATAGCCCACGAGGAGCGCCGTCTGAAAGAAAAGCATGGGACGATTATCAAGACCGCGGCCGAGCCGCCGTACCAGGGCAGGATGATTTTGGCGATCAGGGGCTGTATCTGATTGAGCAGGAACGCACCCAGGAATATGGTGAGGTCGGACAAGAGCATGAGGAGCGGTGATTATGGCAGATCGGCCGGAAAATCCGAAAAAGAGGAGGGCAAAACTGCTGCGGTACATTAAAAAAAGCGCCTGGCAAGAAAGCCAGGCGCCGGCGTCTGTGGTAGAAAGAAACTAGTTGGCCGAGGCCATGAGCCGCTCCTTGTCCTCGAACAGGACATGACATTTGTTCATGGCAAGCTTGCGGACCACACCCTTGCCGAACTTGTCATGGAGCAGAATGTCCCCCACCCGGTATCTTCCGGCCATGTTGTAGATCAGCTCCTTGCCCTTCGACTGGGAGATGCAGGTCTGCCACAGGACGGCCACTGTGTCCTGAGAACCCACCTTCTTCCGCGGCGTCCGGACCTTCTTCACGGCCGAGGGATTGCGGAACTTGTGCGTGCCGTTGCAGGTCTTGCATTTGACCTTGGCGATGGCCTCTCCCTCCATGGCCACGATCGCATGATCAAGGTTCAGCTTGCACTTTGTGCAGTAGGACACCACATTTTCTCCGGCTAAATATTTCTCCAGCATGATTCCTCCTTCTGGTCCAGCTTCTCGTATAATTGATGTTCCTGATTATGCCGCTGCGCTCCTGCTCATGATAGAACGGTCTGGTTTAATTGGAAGAAATATCATTATACACCTTATGGATAAGAAAATCGCTAACTCTTTCTTAAATTATCAAACATAATGCGCAACTTTCTACGAATCGGTAAAGAAGCCATTCTTCGGGATGAGGCTTTTCTCTATCCCAACCCCTTGAAAACCAGATTAATTCTCATTAAAACAACGTGTTGTGAAAATCACCTGTTTGTTTCTGGCCATCCTGAGTTAGACCTCCGTCTCAAAAAATATTTACCGGTCGCAACTCGGGATACAAGTCCAAATACTATCGCTTGCCCTGCATGATCGATACTGTTTATCTCACGTGCGTCGTATCAGCACGATTCTTTCTTCTTTCGGTCGATAACCCACTTTGGTACGCTTTTACCTTCTTTTCTAAGCTTCTTTTCCCACTTTGCCAAGACCCTTGGCGATAGTTTTGTCCCTCAAAGGGGAGTTTTTTTATAGAACCCGAAATAATAGGAAACCGCACCCCATCCGTAAAGGATGATGAGTGCTACAGCTATGATCAAGAAAGTGTTCATGGTGTCCGTCGCTCCGCACTTGGCTGTTCAACCACCCGTCGTGCCTTGACCTGGTCCTTGCCTATGCCAGTCTCCTCCAGGCCAGTTTCTATTTGTCCTTCTCCTTGCCCCAGATCTTCTCCAGATACTGGTCACGCCCCGAATTGAAGCGGTAGAACTTGTAGCGCACCGCGCTCTTCTTGTAATAATCCTGGTGATATTCCTCTGCCGGGTAGAATTTCCCCGCCGGCACGATCTCGGTCACAATGGGCTTTCCGAACCGTCCGGATGCATCATATTTTTTCTTCGATTCCTCGGCCAGCCGCTTCTGCTCTTCGTTGTGATAGAAGATGGCCGTCCGGTATTGGCTTCCCGTGTCCACGAACTGTCGGTCGCGAGTCGTCGGGTCGATGTTGTGCCAGAACACGTCCAGAAGCGCGCCGTAAGTTATCTGGGTGGGATCATAATGCACTTCCACAGCCTCGGCATGTCCGGTCCTGCCTGAAGAGACTTCTTCGTACGTCGGGTTCTCGGTTCTTCCGCCGATGTACCCCGATATGACGGCATCAACCCCTTTGAGCTTCTCGAAGGGAGGTTCCATGCACCAGAAACAGCCGCCTGCGAATGTCGCATTCGCAAGCTTCTTCGAGGGCACGGCACCCCCCGTCCCGGCTTCGTCCGCCAGCGCCATGTTCATCCCTCCCATGACCAGCATCGCGATCAGCGTTATAATGTACTTTTTCATGGACCTATTATAACTCCTAGACCGTTATTTTTATAGAGGGAAAAGACCGCTCTCCCCAGTGTTCCGTCTGCCCCTTGACAGGTCCCCGGCGGCACTGATATCATGGTCCTATTGAACAGCGGCAATTCGATCGTCTTTTCCTATCATGATGCTCGGAGGAAGATCCTGTATAAGAAAGGAGGTGTACCATGAACGCACAGGAACTCAAGAAGTTCCTGGCAGGGCTCGGCATCGCCGGCCTCCTGGCGGGCACCAGCATAATGGCTGGCGGCTGCGCCTCCGGTTGAGGCGGAAAGAAGGGTGACGCCAAGAGCGGCTGAAGCGGCACCAAAGGTGACGCTTCTCAGGCCCCTGCCAAGAGCAGCGAAAGCGGCACCAAGTAATAGTGCGGTCGCACTATCGAGCGCAACATGGACACACCAGCATACCACGATACGCCCCGGACTGATGACGGTCCGGACGAGAAGATTTCCACGGCCTGGACAGGGACGCAGCTCCTGTCCGGGTTGTTTTGTTAAACCGCTGCCGGCAATATTACCTCATCAACGTCCGTTCCCATCAAAATCATAATATACCGCCCGCTATACCGGCATCCACCATCTCCTTGACAGTGAACAGATACCCTGTTAGTATTGCCGATAGTAATTTTCCCTTGCTATCGAATTTATCAATGGAAAATAGAATGCAGACTTGAACCAGGAAAGGAGGTGAATGACCAATGGACCAAAATGATCTCAAGAAGTACTTGGCGGGGCTCGGCATCGCCGGACTCCTGACCGGCACCAGCCTCATCGCAGCGGAAAGCCCGAAAGCGGAGGGTGCGCCCAAGTCCGCCCCCACCGGGAGCGCGCTGAAGTCGGAACCGACGAAAACGGCGCCGGCAAAAAGCAGTTGAAGCGGCACGAAGAAGGAAACGCCGAAGAGCAGCTGAGGCGGTTCCAAATAATCGTGCGGTCGCACGAGAAAAAGGCGAAATACTGTACCACCTTCGCGGGGCCATTGCCCCAACCTATCAGCATCCTTTTTATCCCAGGTGTGGCCTTTGCGCCATGCCCGGGATATATTTTTTCGGTCTCATCTTTCTATGACCATTGATACAACAAACAACGTCTATCCGGTTTCCCGGTCCGCTGTCGGTGAGGTCCTCTGGGACAGGAACTTCAAATCGACTGATGCGGTCCTGGCCCCCGATGCATTGTTCCGCTCGCTGAACGCTGCAGGCGTCGCCCTCCCCGGGTTCCTGCACGACCTTCTGCGGATCGAGCATGCGCTCTGGCTCGTTGGAGGCCGGGCCTCATCCATTCCCCCATCCGTCGATGAGTTGGCCGTTAATCCCACGATAGCGGTGCATGAGGTCGATTGGCGCGGACTGTGCGGCCTGTTCGAGCCTGTCCCGCGGCCGGCGGCCAGACCGGTCGAAGGCTCGGAGCGTATCCTGCTCTGGTTCGACCCACGGGAAAGGAAGGCCCACATCAAGCCGGCCTCGAACGACGACCTCCTCGTGCTCAAGATCGCCGCTGAACGCATCTCTCCCGAATCAGTGGCTGCCACGGGCAAGGTGACCGTAAGCGCTGTGGACGCGCTGATCGACCGAGCTGTCCGGCAGGGCCTGCTCCTTGCACCGCTTTCCCTGCTCCGGCGCGATCCATCGGTCTTCAGGGCCGTCAGGCCGAGCGACGAGGAGTTCCTTTCCTCCGACTCTTTCACGCTCCAGTGGCACATCACGCAGGTCTGCGACCTGAACTGCAAGCACTGCTACGACCGGAGCGACCGCTCGCCCCTCTCCCTCGGACAGGCGGTCATGGTCCTCGACGACCTGCGCGCTTTTTGCAAAGACCGTAGGGTCCGGGGTGCAATCTCCTTCACCGGCGGCAATCCTCTGCTCCATCCGCAGTTCAACGAGATCTACCGCGCAGCAGCGGACCGCGGGTTCGGCACTGCGATCCTGGGCAATCCCGCTCCCCGCGAGCGGATCGAGGAGATCGTGCGGATCCAGATGCCCTCGTTCTTCCAGGTGAGCCTCGAGGGCCTGCGCGAGCATAACGACAGTATCCGCGGAGCAGGCCATTTCGACCGCATCATGGCGTTCCTGGACATTCTGCGTTCTCTGGGCGTCTACTCCATGGTGATGCTCACGCTGACGCGCGACAACATGGACGAGGTCATCCCGCTGTCCGCGCTGCTCCGGGGAAAGGCTGACGTGTTCCACTTCAACCGCCTCGCGCTCTTCGGCGAGGGCGCGAACCTCAAGCTCCCTGACCGGAAGCGCTACCGGAAGTTCCTCGAGGACTACCTCGCGGCAGGAGAGACGAACCCGGTCATGGGCATCAAGGACAACCTCATCAATATCCTGCGGCGCGAGAAGGGCATCGACCTCTTCGGCGGATGCGCGGGCTATGGATGCGGCGCAGCGTTCAATTTCGTCTCCCTTCTCGCCGACGGCGAGGTCCATGCCTGCCGGAAGCTCCCCTCTCCCATCGGCAATCTCCACCGTCAAAACCTTGCCGCGGTCTACGATTCCGAGGCGGCCCGCCGATACCGGCTGGGCCCGTCGGCCTGCCGCGACTGCGAGGTCCGGCCGGCCTGCGGCGGATGCCTCGCCAGCACTCTGAGCAGTGGGCTGAATATCTTCGAGAACAAGGACCCCTTCTGTTTCAAGCAGGAGCCGGTAGCCAAAAGCCAGCATCCAGAAGGGATTCGCTGAGAGGGAGAGTTCTCCTGTCTCCTGACTTGCCATTCTCCTTCTCCCATGGTATTGTTCTGCACACGCTCTGCAGTCCATTCCCCCATGGAACCGCTCATCGTTCAAAAGACCATAACGCTCCCGTTGCCCTCTGACGACGACCGGCGGGCCCACGACCAGCGGCTCCGGGACGCCCTCGGCCTGGGGCCGCTCCACATTCCCCTGTCGCTCCTCCGCTCCACCGCTGCGATCATCAATGCGAAGCGCGAGCTGTCGTGCATCATCGGCAGGGCAGGCGACCAATACCGGCTCATTGACATCGACCGGCGGCGCTCCTACTCCGTCGCCTTGGACCTCGGCACCACGAACCTCGTTGCCGTGCTCTATGACAACATCGGGCAGAAGGACATCGTGACCCGATCTCTCGAGAACCCCCAGGTCGAGTACGGGAGCGACATCCTGACCCGCATGCATCATGCCATGACCGGCAACGGCGAGGATATCTACCGGGTTCTCAGGAACGGCATCAACACGCTGATCGCATCGCTCTGCCGCGAGGCCGGCGTCAATGGCCGGGACCTCCACGGCCTGGCCGCGGCGGGGAACACAGCAATGACCCACTTCCTGCTGGGCCTCGACATCAGCACCATCCCCGTGGCCCCCTGGGTCCCGGTGGTCCGGACTCCGGGGTTCTTCAGCGCCGCGGAGCTCGGCCTCGACATCAATCCGGAGGCCCTGGCGTATGTGTTCCCGAACGCCGGCAGCTATGTGGGCGGAGACATCACCGCCGGCATCATCGCGACAGGGATGCATGCCTCCGACAGGCCGTCCATCCTGGTGGAC
Source organism: Nitrospirota bacterium (assembly GCA_013334545.1). GTDB lineage: Bacteria > Nitrospirota > UBA9217 > UBA9217 > UBA9217 > JAAXXJ01. The sequence continues at coordinate 6,008 of JAAXXJ010000038.1, forward strand.
GTGGGCACGAACGCCGAGGTCGTGATCGGGAACCGGGAGTGGATGATCGTGGGTGCGGGTGCCGCCGGCCCGGCGCTTGAAGAGGGGATCTCAGCCATCGGGAAGCGGGCGAAAAAGGGCATCGTTTACGACATCGAGATCAGCGGCGACTGCGTCTCCTGCAAGACCTTCGACCAGGGAAGGCCTGAAGGCATCTGCGGTTCCGGCATGGTGAGCCTGCTGTACGAACTGTACACTGCCGGCATCATCGACCAGACCGGCGCGCTCACCGGCAAACGGCATATCATCGAGATTAACGGCGAGAAGGCCTTCTCCATCAACTGCGACTGCGAGGACGCGCTCTTCATCACCCAGGGCGAGATCCAGAACTTCATGCGGTCCAAGGCCGCCATGTTCACGCTCCTGCTCGTCCTGACCCGATCGGTGGGCGTCGCGTTCAGGGACATCGAAAGCGTCTTCGTGTCCGGAGCGCTTGGCACGGGCATCGATGTGAAGAAGGCCGCAGGCATCGGCATGGTGCCGGGCTGGCAGGCCGGGATCGTGAAGCCCATGGGCAATACGTCGCTCGAAGGCTGCCGCATGCTGCTTCGGGACGCGGGAATCGCCTGCACCGCGGACCGGCTCGTGGACAAGATCACCTACAAGCACATGCATGACGACCCCGAGTTCATGAAGGAGTTCATGGGGTCCGTCTTCATCCCCCATACCAATCCGGAGCTGCTGAGGGTCTGATGGACGTGAGCTCGCGGCTCGCGAGCATAATGGACCTCCCCACCGGTCCTGCTCGCTGTTTTTTCATTTGTGCCATCGGATGCCACCATGCGGTCCATGATAACGGTTTTACGACGGGTCATATACAGGATACAGGCGGGACAAAAAACGAGCGCGCTCCCTGCCGATGAGCGCGCTTCACGATGTTTCTATCATGCGGTCTTCCGGTGCTTTTCCATCTCCTGGATATACGCCATCTTGCCGGCCTCGAACGCGTTCTTGACCGCCGCGGTGCTGTCGACATAGAGCTCCTTGCTTTTATCGACGGTCGTGGCGATCTTGCTGCGCGTGTCCGAAGCAATGTCCTTGATGTCCTTCCTCAGTTCCTTCCCCGCCTTCGGGGCCAGCAGGAGAGCTACTCCCGCCCCGACAAGGCCTCCTACCACGAAGGGGACCAGGATGGACCGTACGTTGGTGACCTCACCTTCTTCTTTCATGATCATCACTCCTTCCTTTCCGTATGTTCTTCACCAGGGTAACCACCCCGGTTGCAATGCCGGCCTTCAATCCGGCAATGTTCGCCCCGGCGGCAGATCCGAGGCCCTCCTTCATATGACCGTAGACGCCCCGAATGTTCCTTTCCACGCGTGCGACGGAGCTGGAAATCTGTTTCACGTCCGCCGTCACGGCGCTGACGTCACTGGTGATCTTCTTCAGGTTTTCGAGTGTTTCTTTCAGCTCTGCTAAGGCAGCATTCAGATTACCTTCGGTGTTCCTGAAGAACGACGCCATGCTTTCGCTCGTCCGCCTCTTGCTCAGGATATACGTCACATTGAATATGGTATACACAATAAATGTGGCAATGCCGATTCCCAGGATGATCTCGAGCATACAACCGCCTCCTCGTACTTTTAGTATAGCACACATACCTTTCCATTGATCCGAACACGCAAATCGACATCAAACAACAGAGGACTCTTGCCGGTAAAGTCGGGTGTAAGGAAAAGAACAATACTTTGTGTAACCCCGATCCCATGGTGTTGTTTTTTCCAAATGGCTGTGTTATTGTTCAGAACACATTCAAGTATTCATTTACCCATATCGGGACCTACCATCAATGAAAAAAAACCGGCAGAAATCATCGGTTGGCCTATCCCGCCGACTGCACTTCCCCGACGATGAGAAACGCATCCCCTGGCTCTCCTGCCTCCTCGATGCTTATGCTATCGCGGATACCGGCGTGGCCATCGCTATCCGGGATGCGGAGAAAAAAGGGAAGAGAAGGCTGGCCTGCGGCAAAGGGTGCGGTAATTGCTGCGTGCACCAGAGGGACATTCCCGTGTACCCCCATGAGCTGGTTGGCATCTACTGGTATGTATCTGAAAAAATGACGCCGCCCCTGCGGGATACGCTGAAAAGCCTGCTCTCCGTTCACGGCATTGGCCCCCCTTGCCCTTTTCTGATCGAGGGGTCCTGTTCCATCCATCCCCTCCGGCCCATCGGGTGCAGGCAGTTCAACGTCTTCACCTCGACCTGCGAGCCGGGAGAGGATCCGTATTACACGAGGAGAGATGATGTCCTCGTCCCTATTGCGGGCTACACGGACCGAGCGTTCGCGGCGGTGCTGGCGTTCTATCATCTGGACAAGGATGCGGACGTCGCAAAGGCCGTGAAGCTTGTCCGCGGCCAGATCATGAACCTGCTGGAATATGACTGGAAAAAGCTGGTGAACGTGATGGACGAAGCGGAGGCGGGTCGCACGGCTACTGCCTCATGAGAATTTACCGCCGCAGAAGACCGTTACGGGGAAAGGTCGGCTTCCAGGTCAATGTTGATAAGGACATGCTTGTCACGGATGAATCCATGGTTCTCCATCGGCTGGTTCCCCGTCATGCCGAATTCCTTGCGATCGATCAAGAACGATGCCGCAAAGCCCATGCTCGTTCTATCTCCCAGAGAGTCCCGCACAGGTTTCGAAAATTCCGCGGCTGCGGATCTGGCGCGTGATGACGTGGATCGTGGGGTCGCCTGTCACATGCCCACGGACGATGGTTCCATCTGGCAGGGCGTGATCCGGGCTACCGCTCCTTCACCTCAAGCTCGATCTTCATTTCTCTCCCATTCCGCAGGAACCTGATCGGGAGCCTGTCCCCCGGCTGCTTCGTTTTCAGGATATCAGACAGGTCCCTCAGCACTGAGATGGGAGCTGTTCCCGCCTGGATGATGATGTCCCCCTGCTTCATCCCTGCCGCCTCGGCCGGACCGCCCGGCTGGGTCCCGCCGAGCCGTACGCCCTGTTCGTTGTACGTGAAGTCCGGGATGACGCCGATGGTCACTTTCCGGTCAATGCGGGGACCCGATGCAGCGCCCGGCGCTACGGTGCTGGTCCGCGTGAGCGGGGCCGGAAGGTTCGCCACGGTGAAGGCAACGGCACGGGTCAGCATCGCGATCTTCGCGAGCCCCTTGCCGTCGATCTTATCCGCAGTGTCGATGGGCCGGTGATAGTCAAGATGGGGGCCCGTGAAGAGCTGCACCGCCGGGACGCCTGCCTCGTGGAAGCTCCGCTGGTCGCTCGAATCCAGGTCCTGCGCCGATTCGGCGATCTCGAGCTTCAGGGGCTTGGCGGCCTCCTGGAAGAGCGTCCCCCATTCCTTCGCTGACGCTGCGCCAAGGATGATCAGCTTGCCTTTTCCGAGCCGCCCGACCGTGTCAAGGTTGATCATACCCGAGGCCCTGGCCACGGGGTATCGCTTCTCGTGCTGGACGAAATACCGGGACCCTTTCCTGCCGGTTTCCTCGCCGGTGAAGGCAACGAATACGACGGGCCGCTCCATGTTCGCTACCAGCGTAAGCCGCGACGCCATTTCGAGCAGCACGGCGATGCCGCTGGCGTTGTCGTCTGCTCCAGGGTGCACTTTACCGTCGTTCTCCTTTAATGCGCTTTTCCTGCCGAGATGGTCGTAGTGCGCGCCGATGACCACGCTTTCACGCGCGAGCTCCGGGTTCCTGCCCGGAAGGACGCCGACCACGTTCCGCATCCGTATCTTCGTATCCGGGTCCACCCATTCCTGGTACCAGCTGCCGCCCGGCTCCCCGCCCGGCAGAAGGCCGACCGACTCGAACTTCGTCGCGATGAACGCAGCGACCTGGTCGAGCTCGGGGCTACCGATGCCGCGCCCGCGAAATTTCTCGTCCGCAAGGTGCTGCACCGTAGCCATCATGCCCTCGGGCTCGATCGCTACCTGCGCCCCGACCGGACCCGCGAGTGTAGCCACGATGGCAGTGAACAGAACAATGCCGAATTTCTTCATGGTTTTTGTTCTCCCTGTCCCAATGTCCCCTTGTCTCACTGTCGGTACTTCGCTTCCCCTCGACTCCGCGCTCACGCATGCCGGCGCTGCTCATGATCGGGTCCGGGAGACATAACGGGAATAGGCCCTATTCACCCAGGAGCGCGTTCAGTGTCGATTGCAGGTCCGTAAGATCGTAGGGTTTCTTCAGGAATGCGGCAAAGCCATGGTCGCGGTAGTTCGCCACGACGCTGTCATTCGAGTATCCGCTTGACACGATCGCCTTCACGCCGGGATCGATCTCCAGCAGTTTCCGCATGGCCTCTTCGCCGCCCATGCCGCCGCGAATGGTGAGGTCAAGGATCACGACATCGAACGGCCGTCCCGCCGACTTCGCCTGCCGGTATTTCTCGACTGCCTCGCCGCCGTGCACCGCAAGCTCCACGCCGTGACCCAGACCGGTCAGCAGTTCGTACGCGACCCTCCTGACCAGTTCCTCGTCGTCCATCACCAGGACCCGGCCTTTCCGCGCGACCGGGGGAGCCGCCGGACCCGGCGATTCTTCCCCCTCCTGTCTTGCCGCGGGAAAATAGACCGTGAACGTCGTTCCTTTGCCGAGCTCGGACGTTACGTTGATAGCGCCGTCATGGTTCTTGATGATGGAATAGGACGTGGCAAGCCCCAGCCCGCTCCCCTTTTCCTTCGTCGTAAAATAAGGGTCGAAGATCTTCGGCAGATGCTCCGGGGGGATGCCCATGCCCTGGTCCCTGATCGTTATCTCCACGAGATCGCCCGAGGAGGCTGCCGGCACCCCGGCAAGGGACGACGCCAGGACGTTGCGTGCCGTGATCTCGATCCTCCCGCCCAGCGGCATGGCCTGTTCCGCGTTCAATACGATGTTCTGGACCACCTGGCCGAGCTGGCCTTCATCCGCCTCGACAGGACAAAGGTCGTCGTCGAAGGAAAGCGCGTAGTCGACACGGGACCCGCTGAGAGCGAACTTCACTGCGTTCTCGATCAACGGTTTGGGATCGATCACCTTCTTCAACGGCTTCCCGCCCTTCGAGAAGGTCAGGAGCTGGGAGGTGAGGCTCACGGACCGGTGCAGCGCCTTTTCGGCCTGTTCGAGCATGGACAGTGACTTCTCCTTCTGGTCATGGATCAGCTTCGCCATGGAGATGTAGCCGAACACGCCCTGCAGGAGGTTGTTGAAGTCGTGGGCGATGCCGCCGGCAAGCGTCCCGATGGATTGGAGCTTCTCGGACTTAAGATGTTCCTGTTCCAGCCGCTTTCGTTCGCTGATATCACGGACGATCGCCTGCAGGCACACCTTGCCGCCCAGCTCGAGCCGGTTCAGCGTGATCTCCACATTAAAGGTGCTGCCGTCAGCGCGCAGTGGCTGCCATTCGAACATCTGGGGAACGCCGCTCAGCGCCGCCCGTATCTTCTCGCCGGCAACTTCGGCCGAAAGCCGGCCATCGGGCTGCCGCTCGGGTGCAAATTCGCGCGGAGAGCGGCCGATGATCTCCGCTTTCGGGAGCCCGTACATTTCGGCGCCTTTCTGATTGCAATCCGCGAAACCGGTCTCGTCTTGGATGAAGATCCCGTCGTTCGCCGATTCAAAGAGAAGCCGGTATTTCTGTTCCTTCTCCCGGAGCTCACCCTCGGCCCGCTTCCGCTCCGCGATGTCCCGCACAACACATATGTGCCCCAGGTAATCACCTTTCTCATCCCACCTGGCGGTGGCGGCGATCTCGGTAGCTATCTCCGTCCCGTCCTTGCACAATCCGGGAGCTTCACCGCTCCAGACACCGTTTTTCCTACTGTGTAGAGCTCTTGAGAGCTCTTTCTCAATTGATGGCACAAGCTCCCGCGGTGTAACATCGCGCCACGTTTTCCCCACGAGCTCGCTCTGCGTGTAACCATACATCTTCGCATGAGCATCATTGAGATAGATGAATCTGTCCTCTTCATCGGTTATGGCGATGCCCTCCGTAACAATGGAGACCGCTTGGGCAAGACGGTCTTTCTCCTCTTCCGCACGCTTCCGCTCGGAGATGTCGCGGAAGATCCCCATCATGCATTGCTTGCCGCCCACCGTTACGGCAGCGGCGTTGATATCTGCATAGAAGATCGTGCCGTCCTTCCTCAGCATGGGGATGTCCTCGGCAAGCGAGGTCTCCCCGCACAGCTGCCGTTCGAAGGTTTGCAGGACGTCGGGCATATCCTTCTTCGGATGAAGGTCCGCTATGCCGCTGCCAATGATCTCATCCCGCGTGTACCCGAGCATGCGGCACATGGCCTTGTTCACCTCGATGTTCGTCCTTGTCCCGGCGTCGGCGATCATGATCCCGTCGATCGCGTTCTCGAAGATGGACCGGAACCGGTCCTCGGACTCCCGCAGTGCCTCGTCAGTTCGCTTCAGCTCCGTGATGTCCTGGGCGATCGAGAGCAGGCGCTGCGTTCCGCCCACCGTGATAATCTCACCGTTGTACAGGCAGATGACTTCCCCGCTGTCCTTGCGCCGCAGGGAAAGTTCCATCCCGGAGACGCGGCTTCGTTCTCGAATGGTTTGAAGCATCCGGGCCCGCTGTTCCTCAGATATCCAGCCGATCTCGAAGGCGGTCTTGCCCATTACCTCTTCCCGCGCGAAGCCCGATATTTCGAGGAACTTCTCGTTCACGTCCAGAAAACGGCCGGTCTCCACTTCGCTCAGGGTGATCAGGAGCGGAGCCTTCCTGAAGATCTTCGAGAACTTCTCCTCGCTTTCCCGCAAAGCATGCTCCGCCCGCAGCCTCTCCGTAATATCCTGGATCACCGCCAGCGAGCGGACAACATTGCCTGCATCATCTCGTTCGGATGTCGCCGAAAGCAGCACATCCACGATCTCGCCGTTCTTCTTGACGAACTGGTACGATATATCCTTGACGGTGCCGTCACGAACGAACGCAGGCTGAACGACCTCTTGTGCATATTTTCGCGATTCGTCCGTGAAGAAATCGGTCACCTTTCTGCCAATCACCTCGTCCCGCCCATACCCCAGGGTGTTCACCCAGTGATCATTCACCTCGACCACGGCCCCGCTCCGGTCTATGGAATGGAGCATGACCGGAGTTTCATTGTAGAGTCGCCGGTATTTCGCTTCGCTCTCTTTCAGAGCAACTTCAGCCTGCTTGCGCCCCGTAATGTCCCTGCAAAGCGTGAATATCCGCACCGCGTCGTCCCGGCGTGTAATCGTCGCATTGATCTCGACCGGCGTGAATCGGCCGTGCTTGTCCACGTAGTCGATCTCCAGATTTCTGACAAATCCCCGTTCTGCGCATTTCACAACTTCCTTGGCGTTGCGCTCCCGGTCATGCGGGGCGGTCCACTCCGCCACGCTCCTGTGCAAGATATCCTCCAGCCGCTCATGGCCGCTTAACCGGACATATTCCTGATTGGCGTCGACCACGAGCCCGTCACTGTCAATGATCACATAACCGGTATTCGTTGCCTCCACAAGGAACGTGTACTTTTCCTCGCCTTCCTTCATCTTTTCCTCGGCCTGTTTGCGCTTGTCGATGTCCGTGATCACGCCGATCAGGCCAAGCTCGTTACCACGGATGTCGTAAAAGCGCCTGCCTGCGAGATGGCCCCAGAACGCGGTGCCATCCTTTCTCCAGTACAACCGTTCGAGGTCCACGGAAGGGATCTTGCTCGCCAGCAATGCCAGCATCTTCTTCCGGCCAGTCTCCCGCTCCGACGGATGGACATGAGCTACATATTCGCTCCCTTCAAGCTCCTCAATCGCGCAGCCGAACATCTCGGCCATGCGCCTGTTGGCGTGGATGATTTGGCCGACCTTGTCCACCAGGAAGATCGCCACGCTCGCCGTATCCATGATCTGCTGCACCATCGCCCCGCGCTCGGCGATCTCCTCCTCGGCCATCTTCCGCCGGGTGATATCCCTCAGGATCACCAGTGTGTGATCCTCTCCCATCTCCTGATACGCGGAAACGTTGACCTCCATGTCGAACTCGGACCCGTCAACACGCAGGCCGCGTGTCTCGTAGATCGCCGGCGCAGACCCGCCCCGCGCCCGGTGAGCAAGGTACTCCCTGACCTGGTCGCGGCTAGCCGGCGCAACGAGGTCCAGGACCGGTTTTCCAGCAATGTCTGTGTCCGGGGGAAGTCCGAACAGTTCACGATATGCCGGATTCACGGACACATGGACCCCGGCCTTCGAGATACCGATGGCATCCCGGGAGCTCTCGAAGACCGCCCGGAACCGGGCTTCCATCTGCGCTGTCATCTTCACTGGCCTGTCTGCCGGACCGGCCCGCTTGACGCTTCTCGATCCTGCGGACTTTACGTTATTCTTTTGTGAGGTCTTGCCCTTTTCCTTCATGTTCCCCCTGTCACCCCGTCACCAAGTCACCTGTCGATCTTTACTCCACCCAGTCGGCGATGAAGATGTCCGTCTGGCGCGGCTTGTCGGGATTCCGGTTCGAGGCCCAGACCAGCTTCTTCCCGTCAGGCGAGAACATCGGGAAGCTGTCGAAGACCGTGTTATAGGTAATGCGTTCCAGACCCGTGCCGTCGATGTTGATGAGGTAGAGCTCGAAGTTGTGGCCGTATTGCCTGATGTCCCCGCGCCAGTCATCCTTGTTGCTCGCGAAGATGATGTGTTTGCCGTCGGGGTGCCACGACGGCGCGAAGTTGGTCGCGCCGTTCCGGAGAAGCAGCCGCTTGTTCGAGCCGTCGCTGTCCATCACCCAGAGGTCCAGGGGAAAAGCGAGGATATAGTTCTTCTCCATGCAGTCCTTCCACTGGGCCTTTTCTATCGGACTCTCAGGGTACCATGCCCGCCAGACGATCTTGGTCCCGTCAGGAGAGAACCACGGCCCGCCGTTGTAGCCCATCCGGTCCGTGAGCCGCTGCACGTTCGAGCCGTCGCTGTTCATGACATAGACGTCGAAGTTCCCCTCACGCTGGGAGCCGAACACGATCCGCTTTCCGTCGGACGAGACCACCGGTTCGGCGTCGTACGCGGGATTGGTGGTGAGCCGGACGAGGTCCGTGCCGTCGGGATTCACCGAGTAGATATCGTAGGGATAGAGCGGCCAGACGTACCGCGCTCCCGGCGGCGACTGCGGCCTCGGAGGACAGTCGCCAGGAAGATGGCTTGTCGAAGCGAAGACGATGCGCTTGCCGTCGGGAAAGAAGAACGAGCACGTATGGGCGCCGCGGTCAGGGCTCACCATGCGCTTGTCCGAACCGTCGATGTTCATGGTCCAGATCTTGTCGCAGGCATATCCACCCTGGTTCGACTGGAAGATGAGCTTCTTCCCGTCGGCGGAGAAATAGGCCTCGCCGTTGTCCCCCTCCGTGGTGAGCTGCTTCACGTGATTCATGTGGCGGTCGCGGAGCTGACCGTCCCTGGACCGCGACTGGAACTCAACCTTTTTCGCCGGCGCGGCGCCGGTGCAGCAGCCGAGCAGCAGTCCGGCGACGAGCCAGAATATCGTCCTTTGTATCATGGAACCCCTTTCGCGCGACAGAATGGTTCTCTTATTATAGTCTCGACGGGCAGGCATGTAAAGGTACCTGCACCTTCTTTTCCTTCCTGGCTCCGGCGTCCCGCTCCCCCCGGGGTGTTTTTTTCCGCTATACTCTGAACAGGACATGGAAACGATCGGGACAGAACCGGGAGAGCGCGTTTTCCAGGCCCGCGGCCTGACCAAGGTCTACGAGATGGGCGAAGTGAAGGTGCATGCCCTGCGCGGCGTGGACTTCGAGCTCCGGCCCGCCGAACTGATCGTGCTCCTCGGGCCGTCAGGCAGCGGGAAGTCCACGCTGCTGAACATCCTGGGCGGCCTCGACACGGCGAGCAGCGGCACCGTTACCTACCGCGGCAGGGACCTCACCCGCGCGACCGAGCAGGAGCTCACCGAATACCGCCGGTACCACGTCGGGTTCGTCTTCCAGTTCTACAACCTGATCCCGAGCCTCACGGCTCGGGAGAATGTGTCCGTCGTGACCGAGATCGCGAAGCAGCCGATGCGACCCGAGGACGCCCTCGCGCTTGTTGGCCTTGCGGAGCGATTGTACCATTTT
>JAAXXJ010000039.1 GCA_013334545.1 Nitrospirota bacterium
GATACTATTAATAATTAAGTTGACGGCGTACTAGCTTGTTAGCCAGTCCGCTTGCAAGCACTCAGTTCATTCTTCTTCAATGATCCCGACGTTCCTGAGCATCCGGTTGTCGTCACGCCAGCCCTTCTTCACCTTCACCCAGAGCTGGAGGAACACCTTCACCCCCAGGAGCTTTTCCGCATCCAGCCGCGCCCGGGTGCCGATCTCCTTCAGCAGGGCGCCGCTCTTGCCGATGACGATCCCCTTCTGCGAATCGCGGTCAACGAAGATGGTGGCATCGATGCGCGTCAGGCCCGGCTCTTCCTTCACCTGGTCGATCATCACCGCCGTGGAGTACGGGATCTCCTCCTTGGTGAGCTCGAAGATCTTTTCGCGGATGATCTCGGAGACGACGAACCGCTCAGGCTGGTCCGTCAGCTGGTCGTCGGGAAAGTACTTTGGTCCTTTGGGCATCCGCTTCAGGAGGGCGTCCACAAGGCCGCCCAGGTCCCGCTTCAGGGCCGATACGGGGATGATCTCGGCAAAGGAGTAGAGCGTGCTGTATTCCTGCATGAGCGGCAGGAGCCGCTCCTTGTTGATGAGGTCCACCTTGTTGATGATCAGCAGGACCGGGGTCCTGACCTTTGCAAGGGAGTCGATGATGAAGCGGTCGCCGCCCCCCGGCTTCTCCGTGGCCTCCACAAGCAGCATGATGACGTCCACTTCGTTGTAGGTGCCAAGCGCCGTTTTCACCATGATCTCGTTCATCTTATGCAGCGGCTTGTGGATACCCGGCGTGTCGATAAACACCAGCTGGGCGTCCGGCCGGCTCAGGATGCCGCGGATGCGGTTCCGCGTGGTCTGGGGTTTGTCGGAAATGATGGATATTTTCTCGCCCAGGAGGCAGTTCATGAGCGTGGACTTGCCCACGTTCGGCCTTCCGATGATGGCGATGAAGCCGGACCTGAAGTCCTTCTCGTCGGTCATGGCGGTAGAATACCCGAAATCGGCCGCCTTCGCAAGGGAAAGCATGAGACGGGGAACTCGAAGATAACCATGATCCGCAGATGGCGCAGATTTCGCAGATGATATGCCATCTATCGGCTTGGTCACGCATCTCTATCCGCGTCATCTGTGAAATCTGTGGACATCTCTGCTTCTGACTCTCTCCGTGCCTCCGTGTCTCTGTGGCCATCCCCTGTTTTGACCGCTATTTTAAATATCATTTGACAATATCACGACGTTATCGGTATTATCCACCTACCTATGATCGACCAGACAGCCATCGGCGAACGGATCCTGAAGCTCAAGAAGGACCTGAACGCCATCATCCTGGCCCACAATTACCAGCGGCCCGAGGTCCAGGACATCGCGGACATCACCGGCGATTCGCTTGAGCTCTCCCGCGCCGCTGCGCGGACGGAATTCAAGGTCATCGTGTTCTGCGGCGTCCATTTCATGGCCGAGAGCGCCTCCATCCTCTCGCCCGACAAGACCGTGCTGCTGCCCGAGATCACAGCGGGCTGTCCCATGGCGGACATGATCACCGTGGATGGCCCTCGAACGACGAAGCGGGATCTTTTCCGGGACCTCTATGGAATAACGTTCCAGTTCGCAGATGAATTCACGCTCCGGGACATCAAGCGGCAGTATCCCGGTGTTCCCGTGGTCGCCTACGTGAACACCTCGGCAGCAGTCAAGGCGGAGAGCGACATCTGCTGCACCTCGTCAAACGTGGTGAAGGTCATCGAGTCCCTGAAGGAAGATACCGTCATCTGCGTCCCCGATCGGAACCTCTCGGCCTACGCTGCCAAGCGCACGAAGAAGAAGATCATCTCCTGGGACGGATTCTGCAACGTCCATCAGGTCCAGCTCACCATGGACGATGTGACGCACGCCAAGTCCGAACACCCCAAGGCACTGCTCGTTGTTCATCCCGAGTGCCCTCCCGAGGTCCAGGAACTTGCCGACCACATCACCAGCACCTCCGGCATGCTCCGATTCTGCAAAGGGTCTCCCTCTCAGGAATTCATTATCGGGACCGAGGAAGGCCTGCTTCACCGGCTGAAGAAGGAGAGCCCGGACAAACGGTTCACTCTGCTCTCCCGCAAGATGGTCTGCCCGAACATGAAGCGCACCAAGATCGAGAGCGTCCTCACGGCCATGGAGAAGATGCAGTACGTCATCAAGGTTCCGGACGAGATCCGTGTCAAGGCAAAGCAGGCGCTGGACCGGATGCTGGAGATCGGGTGATCACCTTCAACATCCAATATGTAAAATTCAAAGCGATGCGGAACAGACGGCGCAGGGCCACCATCTTGAATGTTGAATCTTGAGTTTTGAGTTATTTTTATGCTTACCGCCATCCTCATACTCCTCGCCGTCACTCTGCTGGTCCTGATCTGGTTCATCTTCCAGTCGCAGAAGCGGACTGCTGATCCGGCCGTCTCGCTCCTCCAGCAGGAGGTCCAGTCGCTGCGAGGCCAGCTCTCGGACGCCATGATCAAGAGTCAGGACGCGGTGAACCATCAACTCGTCCACGTCATGCAGCAGGTGAACTCGCAGCTCGGGCAGGTCACCTCACAGGTGAACACGCGGCTCGGCCAGGTCACCGATCAGCTTCAGAAGTCCACGGGGGACCTCAATACGCGGCTGGACAACGCGGCAAAGGTCGTTTCCGAGGTGAGCAAGGGACTGGGAGGACTGTCCGAAGCAACGAAGAAGGTCTTCGAGGTAGGCAAGGACATCGCGAGCCTGCAGGAGATCCTGCGTTCGCCCAAGCTCAGGGGCGGCCTCGGAGAACTGTTCCTTGGCGACCTGCTGGCCCAGATCCTGCCGCCTGCCCACTTCACGCTGCAGCACCGCTTCAAGAGCGGCGAGGCTGTGGACGCGGTCATTCGGCTCGGCCAGAACCTGGTGCCCGTAGACGCGAAGTTCCCGCTTGAGAACTTCAGGCGGGTCATTGAGGTTTCTTCGGAAGAGGAGCGGAAGGCGGCGAAGCGGAAGTTTCTGGCCGACGTAAAGAAACACGTCGACGCGATCAGCGGTAAGTATATACTGCCGGACGAAGGCACCTTCGACTTCGCCCTCATGTACATCCCGGCGGAGAACGTCTACTACGAGCTGATCATCAAGGACGAGGCCATGGACTCGGATAAGGGCCTGCTCAACTACTCATTCGCCAAGCGGGTCATCCCGGTCTCGCCGAACAGCTTCTATGCCTACCTTCAGACGATCCTCCTCGGCCTGAAGGGACTGCACATCGAAGAGCGGGCCCAGGAGATCCTGACCAATCTTGCCCGTCTTTCAGGCGACTTCCGGAAGTTCCGGGAGGAGTTTGATACGGTGGGAAAGCACATCACGAACACGAAGTCGCGCTACGATGACGCCGACAAACGGCTCGAAAAGTTCAGTGACAAGCTTGAGTCTCTTAGCGGAACCTCCCCCGCCATCGAGGAAACCCGGAAGCTGCCGCTCTAGTGGTTGGAGTTGTTCCTGCGCCTTCTGCCTTTGACCTTCTGCCTTCAGCCTTCTGCCTCAATGGTCATGGCCTGGCTCGCTATGCCCTCCCGAGATCACGTACACGGCCTCCGAGCCGGTCCTGTTCTCCGCAAAGCACGTTTCCTCTCCTTTGAGATGGATGGCCTGGCCCTGCTTCAGCGTCACCGTGACAGCTCCCGTTAAGGTCAGGTCACCTGTTACAACCATGATCATCTCCTCGTGGCCCCTGCCCGGCCTCAGCTCGCGCCCCTTTTCGCCGGTCCTGAGCACACCGTAAATAAGATAGCACGCGTGGCTGCCGGTCTCATCAAAACCCAGTACATACTCGCCAGACCCCGCGATCCTGCCTGCCACATCGAACATCTTCATATACGCACCTCACTGACGCCCCGGGGATGTCGATCACGCCACAGCGACTCTACCACAGGATACGGCATAGTGCAATACAGCTAAGGCACCGTTTGTCGGGTCCGGTAGCCCAGCGTGATGCGAGCAAGGTCCTTTCCATCTTGTTTGATCTCTGGTACTATGTTTTCGCCAGAATGAGGAGGGAGCAATGGCAGCAACAACCGATGCCGGAGAACGGAAGGCCTGGGAGACCCTGGCAACGCTCAAGACGGCCGACGTGTGCAGGGCCGCGACCGTGAGCTATGATGCCGCGTCGGGGCTCTATACGGTCAGGTCGTTCGGACAGGACATCGTTGTATCGCCAAAGGACCGGACGGTGTCGGGCTTGCTTCCGGTGCCCGGCTGCCTTCCCGGCGAATACGGAGAATTGTTCCCGCTGGCGGTCCTCTGGTACCTGGTGCTCGCGAAGGACATTGTCCCAACGGGGAAGCTCGTCCACCTGGAGGACCTCCGCGGCGGGGACATCTTCGTTCGGGGATCCCATGTGCTGCCGCTGGAGAACATGGCGAAGCGATACGGAAACGATAAGGAAGGATTTGTGAAGAAAGGGCTGGAGAACGGCGGCGTATCGGTGCCGCTCGCGGACGCCGCGGTCAGGCTCTTTCCTCTTCCGCGGGCGCCGGTGACCGTGACGCTCTGGCTCGCCGATGAGGAGTTTCCGGCTCACGCCGGCCTCTTCTTCGACTCCACCTCCGGTCTGCAACTTCCCACCGACATCCTGTGGTCCCTTGCCAGGCTGAGCGTCCTCACCCTGCTGTAATCCTACATCTCGACGCGCGTCACCACGCCGTGCAGTTTGTTCGCCGGGAGCTTGAAGAACTGCACGATGTTCGGCGTCAATTTCTTGATGACCGAGAATGCCTGCCAGCAGATGTTCGTGGCCGTGATGTCCTCGACCCCGTAGAAGATCGTCTTCTCCCTGATGTCCGCCTCCCGGAGAATTTCCTCCACATCGGGGATCTCTATGTAGCCCATCTGGATCTCGAACGACCTGAGCCCGGGGGCGATGTCCTCCTTGAAGAAGCCGGTCACGCCGAAGGGATCGTCCCGCCTGATGATGGAAACGATGATATTGTCCTCGTAGAGGATATTGTTCTTGAACATGGTATGGACGATATAGGGCGGAACCTCCTTCGCGTCCTTGGCGAAGAACAATGCTGTGCCGCTGATCTTGTTCACGGCCCGGTATATCTGGTTATAGCTCAGCAGGAACACATCCATCGGCAAGGGCTGGAGCGCGTTGTAAAGCTTCTTCTGGCCCCGGGTGTACAGCATGATCATGCTGAGCGGGATCGCTGCGATGATGAGCGACCAGAACCCGCCGTGGGGGATCTTGTAGGTGTTGGACACGAGAAAGGCGATGTTCACCACGGTCACGAAGACCGAGACGGCGGCATGCCAGTATTTTCCCCGCCGCAGGAAGATCCAGGTCATCATAAAACCGGTCAGCGTCATGGTCCCGGTGACCGCCAGGCCGTAGGCGGCCGCCAGGTTGCTCGACCGCTGGAACTCGAACATGATGAACAGCACGGCGATCAGCAGGAACCAGTTGACGAACCCGATGTAGATCTGCGACTGGCGCTCGCGGGAAGTGTAGTCGATCCGGAACATGGGCATGACACGGGTGGCGATGCCCTGGTACACGATGGAGAACATACCGCTGATCATGGCCTGGGAGGCGATGACCGTGGCCATGATGCTGAGCACCAGGAACGGGATGTAGAGCGGCCGGGCCTGGTTGAACACCATTTCGAACAGCACGTTCTTGGCATCGGGATGGGCAATGACGAAGGCGCCCTGGCCCAGGTAGTTGATGATGAGCGCGAAGAACACGAAGTACCATGCACGGACGATGGGCTCCCTGCCCAGATGCCCCATGTCGGCATACAGCGCCTCGCCCCCCGTGGCGCAGAGGATGACCTCGGACAGGACGAAGAACCCGGTGACGCCATGTTGGACCAGGAAATTGACCGCATAGTACGGATTGACTGCCTTGACGACGGAAGGGGCGTGGATAATGGACCCGATACCGGATAGCGTGAGCGCCGCGAACCAGATGATCATGATCGGCCCGAATGCAGCTGCCACCTTCTCCGTTCCCTTTTTCTGGACTGAGAAGAGGGCGATGGCGATGAGGCCGGCGATGGCGATCAGGAACGCCTGCTTGGTCTCCTCGAACCCCGGGATCAGGAGCAGGCCTTCCACGGCGCTCAGGATACTGATGGCGGGAGTAATGACGCCGTCGCCGATGATGAGGGAGATGCCGATGAAGGAAAGCAGGGTGATCAAGGTCACCTGCCTGCCGGACCGGAGGAGCGGGATGAGGATCTCGCGCAGCACGATGGTGCCGCCCTCGCCCCGGCGTCCGAGGCTCATGGCAAGCCAGGCGTACTGGACCGTGACCAGGAGGATGAGCGTCCAGACGATGAGCGACAGGATGCCGATCACGTGTTCATCCGTTACCGGCTTCGGCATCAGCAGGATGATGACGGTGAGGGTGTAGATGGGGCTCGTGCCGATATCGCCGAACACCAGGCCGAGCGACTGAACGATGCCGCGGAAAGGGCTTTTTTTCTGCGTCATGGCGTCCCTCCCGGCCGGAGCCCACGTTGATCGATGAAGAGCGGGACATGTCGCTGCGGGTCAACGGCCTGAACATTGCCGAATACGCCGTCGGTCACGACACTGGACAGGACAGCTATGAAGAATCGATTGCGGACCATAGCGCAAAGGTTTGCAGACAATGAACGACTGCTAGTATACCATAAAAACAGGTGTCCACTTCTTACTTTCCTGGGTGCCATACGTGCGAATAGAACTTGCTACAGCCATCGAGACCCAGCCATGTTGAAGCTCCCTGCGGCAAGCTGCAAGGAGTCTTCGATCCTGAAGGGAGCATCGTTATTCTCATCGCTCGCTAATCCCGCAGAACACTGCAGGGTTAGCGCTCGCTCCTGGATTTAAGCTCCCTGCTGCAAGAGGCATGGAGCTTCGATCCTCAGAGAACTCTGTTATTCTAATCGCTCGCTGGCCCCGCGGCAGACTGCGGGGAATGCGCTCGCTCCTGGATTCAAGATGAACTGTTGACTGCGATGGTCTTCCTTGGGACCATCAACCATCGCAGTACCGGCAAATATGTTCTTGACAGACTATGCGATATTCGTTTAAATATACCCTATGAAAAATATCAGCTGCCGGCTCTGCCGTCTGAAAGAGGTCTCTTGATCCGGCCTTCCGGATGAATGTCTGATATGGTACGGTACCCGGCAAGGCTGTGCATGCTCGGCATAGAGCTCGTGACCGTCCTCGTTATGGGTGCTGCGCTCGCCTGCGTGAGCGACACCACTTCAGAAGGGATTTCAGGGACGCAATTCGATTTCGCCTGGAAATATCCAAAACTCCCCCCTCCGGCCCAGTACGGCAACATCCTGATCAGCCGCCTGACCGACAGCAGCACGCACCCGCCGGTCGCTTTCTCACACTGGATTCACCGGCGCTTCTATACGTGCCGTGTCTGCCATTTCGAGCTGAACTTCGCCATGAAGACGAACGCGTCGGACATCACGGAAGCAGCGATCCGAAAGGGCGATTACTGCGGGGCATGCCACAATGGCAAGATCGCGTTCGGCATCAACGATTCCACGTGCGGGAACTGTCACACCGGCAAGATCAGCTCGTCCGACGACCGCTTCTCTCTCCTGAAGGACTTCCCGAAGACAAGGTACGGTGACGAGATCGACTGGGTCAAAGCGCTCAAAAAGGGCCTCATCACGCCGAAGCAGAGCCTTTTTTATCCGGACTATGAGCCGGTCCCGTTCGAGAAGATCCTGCGCCTTGAGACTGAACGGGGCATGAGTGAGACCCGGGCGATCTTCCCCCACCAGAAGCACTCCGATTGGCTCGACTGCGCCGACTGTCATCCCGGAATCTTCAACATCCAGAAGAAGGGAACCCAGCGTTTCCGTATGGGCTCCATCAATAGCGGGATGTTCTGCGGCGTCTGCCACCTCACTGTCGCCTTCCCCGTCCTGGACTGCAGGAGATGCCACCCTGACCTGAATTGACCCCACCCGATCCCTGACCATGCGCAATGAGCGCTCCCCGACGACCCTATCCAGATCACACTCGATCGCCGCAGTGATGTATGAACGAAAACGGTGGTTGAACCACAGACGAACACAGAAGGACATGAAGCATGGCGCCTACGACTACATCAGCGAACCCTTCAACCTCTCCGGGGCATTCAGCGTTTCGAAAAGCTCAAGACCGGTCATCTCCGGCAGGCGGTTGTCCAGCAGCACGAGGTCCGGGGCCTCGCCGTTGATGCTCGCAAGGCCCTTCTCCGCAGAATCGGCGGTCACGACATCGTATTCTTCTTTCGCCAGGTGCTGAACCAGCGTCCAACGGATCAGTTGTTCATCGTCCATGACCAGGATCTTCTGCGGCATGGTTCAGACGCTCCGTGTTTGCTCTTCGTTCATGGGCAGCGGAAGGGTGATCGTGAAGGTCGCTCCCTTGCCCGGCGCGCTCGCCACGCCGAGCTCGCCTTTGTGCTGCTCCACGATCCATTGCGTAATGGACAGACCCAGCCCCGTGCCTTGCTGACGCGTGGTGAAGAAGGGGCTGAATATCCTGCCCAGGTTCTCGGGCGAAATGCCTTCCCCCGAATCCGTGAAGACGATCTTGATCGCGCCGGGAATGCCGCCCTCACGCTCCTCGGCCCGCGTTTCGACCGAGAATTTTCCGCCCCCCGGCATGGCCTTGATGGCGTTCAGGGAGATGTTCAAAAGGGCCTGCTGCATCAGGTCCGGATCAAGGACCAGCCGAGGCAGGCCGACCGTGAGCCTCCGCTCGGCAGTGATGCCGTTTTTAGCGAACTGCGGCGAAAGGAAGTCCATAAGCTTGCCAATGAGCTCGTTGATGTCCGCGAGGGTCATCTTGGGTTCAGGCGGCCGGGCGAAGGAGAGAAGGTTCCGGACCGCCTTGTCCATGCGCTCCACCTGGGACAGAACCTCGTCCAATATGGGACGTTTCGGGTCACCGGCCGCGAGGTCCTTCTTCAGCACCTGGATCACGCCGGCAATGCCCGCCAACGGGTTCTTGATCTCATGGGCGATGCCGGCCGCCATCTCGCCGATGGATGCCAGGCGGTCCGCCCGTTTCATCTGCTCGTAATGGTATCGCTCCACCCGGCGCCGGGCACGCTCCAGCTTGGACAGGAGCGAGTTGAACGCCTCGCCGAGCCTCCCGATGTCGTCGGCGCTCCTCACCTGCACCCGCGCCTCCAGCCCCCGTTCGGCGCGCTCCATGGTCGCAATAAGGTCCCGGATGGGGTTTGTGACGAACCGGGTCAGGAAGAGCCCGAGAAGGAGCGCCAGCGTCGCGGTGATGCCCAAGGCCCAGAGTATCATGGTCTTGCTGATCTCGCCTACCTTTTCCTGGGTCTGGACCATGGACACGTCCACGGCCAGGATGCCGTTCAGCTTCGCCGCGGACCCGTGGCAGTGAACGCATTGTTCCGTGTTCGCGATCGGGAAGAGCACGGAAAACACACCTTCGTCCCGCCGCTTGATGGGCCGCTTGAACTCGCCCTCCAGGAACCACTTCTGGGTCGCGGCATCGACCTTCCGGCCGATCAGCCACGGTTTCGATGACTTCAGGATCACGCCGCTGGGGCTGAATATCTTCAGTTCGTGGATATTATGGTAGGTGCCGACGGCCTCAAGGATGTGCTGGACCTCCTTGCTCTTGCCGTCCAGCATGGCGTTCGCCAGGCTCTTCTCGATGGTATTGGAGATGATGAGGACGTTGTCCTCGAGTGCGGACTCCATCTGTGCCCGCTGGTAGCCGATGTTCATCCATGTACCCGTACCGATGATGACT
Source organism: Nitrospirota bacterium (assembly GCA_013334545.1). Classification (GTDB taxonomy): domain Bacteria; phylum Nitrospirota; class UBA9217; order UBA9217; family UBA9217; genus JAAXXJ01. Next base: position 9,772 of record JAAXXJ010000039.1, read on the forward strand.
GCCAGGATGGCGGACACCGAGATGATGATCTTGCTCTTGAGGCTCGAAACGAATCTCACGCCGTCCTCACCTGGCCGACCAGTTCCCGCACGCTGCCGATGCCCTGCTGCTCCAGGAACGCCCCGATGCCTTCCGCCACATCAACGGTCGCGCGGGGGTTCACAAAGTTCGCCGTCCCCACGGCTACCGCGGAGGCCCCTGCCAGGATGAACTCCAGGGCGTCCTCAGCCGTCATGATGCCACCCATGCCGATGATCGGCAGGTTGACCGCTTTCGCCGCCTGCCAGACCATGCGCACGGCAACGGGCCTGATCGCCGGTCCCGAGAGCCCGCCCGTGCAGTTCGCCAGCCTCGGTCGCCGGCTCCGCACGTCGATGGCCATGCCGAGGAGCGTGTTGATGAGCGACAACCCGTCGCACCCCGCGTCGCGCGCCGCCGTCGCAAATTCGGTGATGTCCGTCACGTTCGGGGAGAGCTTGGCGATGACCGGGAGCTTCGTGGCCTTCCGCACGGCCGAAAGGAGCTCAAAAGCGGCCATGAGGTTCGTGCCGAACACGATGCCGCCGGCCTTCACGTTGGGGCACGAGATGTTCACTTCGAGGCCGGATACGCCGGGCACACCGTCCAACCGCTCCGCCACGCCCACGTACTCCTCGAGACTGTAGCCGAAGATGTTCACGATGACCGCCGTATCATAGCTCCTGAGGAATGGGAGCTTGTCCCGGAGAAAGACGTCCACGCCCGGGTTCTCGAGGCCGATGGCGTTCAGCATGCCCGCCGGCGTCTCCCAGATGCGCGGCGGCGGATTGCCGTTGATCGGCTTGAGGGAGATCCCTTTGACGATCACGCCGCCGAGCCCGTTCAGATCGACGATGTCGGCGTATTCTTCACCGTAACCGAAGGTCCCCGACGCGGTCAGCACCGGGTTCTTCAACTTGATCCCGGCGAAGTCGACGGCGAGATCGGTGCTCATTTTTTTCTTTGGCTGCATAGACGCGCTTCTGTTGATACGGACACTGCTGGCGGCAAGGATCATGAAGTGGAAAAAAGATATGCTTTCGTACGTGCCCAGCCTACACGCTAACCCTTATACCGTCTCGCGTTTTTACTTACGACCATGAGCGGAGCATACGCTGCACGACAAAGTTCACTGGGGACACCGAGGAAAAGATCGGCAAGCATAGACGCCCATTTTTTGCGGCTCTGTGGTACAAGATGCTTGCTAACGTAATTTGACAGTCCATTCGACCTCGCGCGAGTCGAATACCGGTCCTTCCTTGCAGACACGCTTGTATCCTCCCGCCTTCATGGCGACGGAGCAACCCATGCACACGCCCAGGCCGCAGGCCATGCGCTCCTCCAGAGAGACATAACAGGGCACTGCATGCTCTGCGGCGAGCCTGCTTACCGCGGCGAGCATGGCATGGGGACCGCAGGCGTAGATGACCGGCCGGCCGTCGTGTGCCCGACCGGAAAGATATTCTGCAAGGCTGTCGGTAACGAAGCCGCAGGTGCCGCGGCTGCCGTCCTCGGTGGCGTAATGGATGGCCTTCACGCGCGAGCGAAAGTCCTTCATGGCCGACATCGGCGGCAGGCATTCTTTATCGCGGGACCCTGCGAACAACCGGGACTGTTTCCCGTACCGGGCTGCAAAATAGAGAAGCGGCGGGAACCCGCTGCCGCCTGCGATGAGAAGGGGGGTCGCGCCCTTTGCCGGTGCCGGGAAACCATTGCCCAGGGGTCCGATAACGGACAGGATGCTTCCCTTCTCGACCGCCGTGAGCAGAGTCGTACCCCTGCCAACCACCCGGTAGTACAGTTCAAGGGACCTCTTTGCGATGATCGAGGAAATGCCGAAGGGGCGTGCAAGGAGCGGGTCAAGGTTCTCCGACACCCTGAGCATGACAAAATGGCCGGGGACGGAGACCGAGGCCAGCGCCGGCGCCTGGAGCACGAGCCGGTAAAATCCCCTGCCTGCCGGCCGGTGATGGAGCACGGTCGCGCGGTGCAGCTTACTCGGCGGCAATCTCGATCTCCTGGATCTCGTATTCCACGGTCTTGGCAGGCGTGGTGATGGTCACCACGTCGCCCACCTTGTGGCCGATGAGCGCCCTGCCCACGGGCGACTGCACCGAGATCTTGCCTTTTTTCAGGTCGGCCTCTTCCTGACCCACCAGGGTGTACTTCCTGATATCGCCGGATGACCTGTCCGCCAGCGTCACCGTCATCCCGAACACGACCTTTTCGTTCGTCAGTTTCGAGACATCGATGATCTGGGCGTGGGCAAGCTTATGCTCCAGCTCGCGTTTCTTGGCATCGAGGTGGCCCTGGCGCTCCTTTGCCGCGTGGTACTCGGCGTTCTCCGAGAGATCGCCGTGTCCCCGGGCCTCCTCGATATCCCTGATGTTCTTCGGGCGATCCACTTTCATCAGGTGGTCGAGCTCCTTCTTGATCTTCTCGTAGCCCTCTCTGGTCATCGGGACTTTCTTCGTCATCGCTGTTGATACTCCTGAATGGATCGTACCTGGATCTGTTTCGCTTTGAGGGCCTCGATGCCGCGCACCGCCGCCTTGGCGGCGGACATGGTCGTAAAATACGGAATGCCTTGGGTCAGGGTCGTACGCCGGATCGAGTAGGAGTCCTTCTGGGACTCCGCTCCGTACACCGTGTTGATCACCAGGTCAACTTGCCGGTCCTTGATGCTGTCGACGATGTGGGGACGGCCCTCGAACACCTTGTTCACCATCTCGACGGCGACGCCACGCATGGTGAGGTACTCGGCCGTTCCGCGCGTGGCAACCAGCGAGAAGCCGGCCCTCTCGAGTCCGGAAGCGACCTCATAAGCCGCTGGTTTGTCCTTGTCCTTCACGCTGATGAAGACCCTGCCCGAGGTCGGCATGGGGTTCCCCGCCGCGATCTGGGACTTGGCGAAGGACATGCCGAAGTCCGTGTCGATGCCCATCACCTCGCCGGTGGATTTCATCTCCGGGCCGAGCAGCGTGTCCACGCCCGGGAACTTGGCGAAGGGGAAGACCGCCTCCTTTACCGCCACATGCTTGATGTTCACGCTCTCCGTGAACCCGAGCTCGGCCAGCGTCTTTCCCGCCATGACCCGCGCCGCAAGTTTCGCCAGCGGCACACCGATGGCCTTGCTCACGAAGGGCACGGTCCGAGATGCCCGGGGGTTCACCTCAAGAATGTAGATGAGGCGGTCCTTCACGGCGAACTGGATGTTCATGAGGCCGACGACCTTCAGGTCCAGCGCAAGCACCTTTGTCTGCTGGGCGATCTCCGCAATGATGTCCTGCGGCAGGGAGAAGGGTGGAAGCGAGCAGGCAGAGTCGCCCGAATGCACCCCGGCCTCCTCGATGTGCTCCATGATGCCGGCGACCACGACGGTTGTACCGTCCGAGATCGCGTCCACGTCGATCTCCACGGCGTCCTCGAGGTAGCGGTCGACCAGCACCGGCCGGTCCGGCGAGGCCTTCACCGCCCGGGTCATGTAGTTCCTGATGCTCTCTTCGTCGTAGACGATCTCCATGGCCCTGCCGCCGAGCACATAGGACGGCCGCACCATGACCGGGTAGCCGATGCTGTTCGCGGCGTCCACGGCCTCGTCGCAGGAAACCGCCGTGCCGCTCTCGGCCTGGCGCAGGCCCAGCCGGTCCAGGAGCTCCTTGAACCGCTTGCGGTCCTCGGCACGGTCTATGCTGTCGGGCGATGTGCCCAGGATGCGCACGCCGAGCCGTTCCAGCGGCACCGCGAGCTTGAGCGGCGTCTGGCCTCCGAACTGGACGATGACGCCCATGGGCCTCTCGCGCTCTATAATATGGTAAACATCCTCGAGAGTCAAGGGTTCGAAGTACAGGCGGTCCGAGGTATCGTAGTCCGTGCTCACGGTCTCGGGATTGCAGTTCACCATGATGGTCTCGTACCCGTCGTCCTTGAGGGCGAAGGCCGCGTGCACGCAGCAGTAGTCGAACTCGATGCCCTGGCCGATGCGGTTCGGCCCGCCTCCCAGGATGACGACCTTCTTCCGGTCCGTGGGATCCGCTTCGCATTCGGCGACGCCTTCGGCGGGATTCAATATTCCAGATTCAACATTCAATGAATCTTGAATTCTGTAGAACGGCTTCTCATAGGTCGAATACAAATACGGCGTGTGCGCCACGAACTCCGCGGCGCAGGTGTCAACCTTCTTGAACACCGGTATGATGCCCATCTTTGTCCGGGCCATGCGGACAGCGTCCTCGGTAGCGGTAATCAGCTTCGCGATCCGCCGATCTGAGAAGCCGTACTCCTTGGCCGTGCGGAGCGGATGATCGAGCTCGGGCGCACCGTTCGAGAGTATGCTCGCCCCTTTCTTTTTGATCTCCATCTCCCTATCAATGATCTGCCTGATCTGGTGCAGGAACCAGGGATCGATCTTCGAGAGATTGAATATCTCGTCCATGGTCATGCCCGCACGGAATCCGTCGGCAATGTACCAGAGCCGCTCCCAGTTCGGCACACTGATCTTCTGCCGCAGGTCTGCAAGGCCCTTATCCACATCACCGTCCCGGTCACGCCGCGATTCGAGTCCGTAGCGGTCGATCTCAAGGGAGCGAAGCGCCTTTTGGAGCGACTCCTTGAAGGTCCTGCCGATGGACATGGCCTCGCCCACGGACTTCATCTGTGTGGTCAGCGTGGCGTCAGCCTGGGGGAACTTTTCAAAGGCAAAGCGGGGGTACTTTGTGACCACATAGTCGATGGTCGGTTCGAAGGATGCCGGGGTGGCCTTGGTGATGTCATTCAGGATCTCGTCGAGAGTGTAGCCCACGGCGAGCTTGGCCGCGAACTTGGCGATGGGGAAGCCTGTCGCCTTTGAGGCCAGCGCGGAGCTCCGGGAAACGCGGGGGTTCATCTCGATCACAATCATCCTTCCGTTCTTCGGGTTGACGGCGAACTGGATGTTCGATCCGCCCGTATCCACCCCGATCTCCCGGATGATTCTGAGCGAGGCGTCGCGCATGATCTGATACTCTTTGTCGGTCAGCGTCTGGGCCGGCGCCACGGTGATGCTGTCGCCGGTATGGATGCCCATGGGATCGAGGTTCTCAATGGAGCAGACGATCACCACATTATCCTTGGCGTCGCGCATCACCTCAAGCTCGTATTCCTTCCAGCCGACGACGGACTCTTCGACCAGCACCTGGCGAACCGGGCTTGCGTCCAGCCCCCGGGTGATCAGCTCGGTGAACTCCTCCCGGTTGTAAGCGATCCCTCCGCCCGTGCCGCCGAGGGTGAAGGCCGGCCTGAGGATGGTCGGGAAGCCGACCTGCTCGAGGATCTCATAGGCCGTCTCCATGCTTGTGGCGAAACCGCTCTTGGGCACCAAAAGGCCGATCGCCTCCATGGCCTTCTTGAAGAGCTCGCGGTCCTCGGCCTTCTTGATGGCAGGGAGCTTGGCGCCGATGAGCTCGACCTTGTATCTTTCCAGCACGCCGGTCTCGGCAAGCGCGACCGCTGTGTTCAGTGCGGTCTGGCCGCCCATGGTCGGCAGCAATGCGTCGGGCCGCTCGCGTTCGATGATTTTCTCGACGACGGCGGGAGTGATGGGCTCGATGTAGGTGCGGTGCGCCATCTCCGGATCGGTCATGATCGTGGCCGGGTTCGAGTTCACCAGGACGATCTCGTAGCCCTCTTCCTTGAGCGCCTTGCAGGCCTGCACGCCCGAATAGTCGAACTCGCAGGCCTGGCCGATCACGATCGGACCTGCGCCAATGATCAGGATCTTCTTAATGTCGGTTCTCTTCGGCATGTTCCGTCCTTAGTGTTGAACTTTGAACTCTGAGCTCCGAACTGTTATTCGACGTTCTGCACCCAGCCCTTTTTCAATCCATACTTGATCTTCATGGAATAAGCCTCGTCATATTCCTCCTCGGTGATCCTGCGGGAAAGCTGCTTGGACTCCGCCGACCGGTATGCCGGGAAGTATTGCGACATGAGGCTGACGTAAACGTCCTTGGAGATTTCCTTTGCCAGGAACTTCATTACTTCTTCCGTGCCGGACACCTTGTTCGGCAGGACCAAGTGCCGGACCAGGAGCCCCCTCGTAGCGATGCCGTCCTTGTCCATGACCAGGTTGCCCACCTGCCGGTACATCTCTTTGACCGCGGCCCGGTTGACCTGGACATAGTAGGGCGCGACCGAGTACCGCACTGCAGCGGCGTTGTCAGCGTACCGCATGTCCGGCATGTAAATATCGATCACCCCGTCAAGTAACAGCAGCATCTCCAGGTCATCGTAGCCGCTGGTGTTATAGACG
>JAAXXJ010000040.1 GCA_013334545.1 Nitrospirota bacterium
CGCCGCCCTTGACCGTGTCGAGGAAAAGCCGCCAGATGCTGTCCCCGTCGCCGGGGTAGTTCTTGGCCGCGTTGATGCCGCCCTGGGCCGCGATGCTGTGGCCGCGGCGGGGCGTGTCCTGGAAGCAGAAGGCATCCACGGTATAGCCGAGCTCGCCGAGCGTCGCGGCCGCGGACGAGCCGGCAAGGCCCGTGCCGACCACGATGATACGGTATTTGCGCTTGTTCGCCGGGGAGACGAGCTTCATCTCCTGCTTGCGCCTGTCCCACTTCTCATGAAGGGGTCCGGTGGGGATCTTGCCGTCCAGGATCATCGTTGTCACCTTAGAATATCAAAACCTGATTTGAACCGCTCAGACGAGAGGGTCGCGAAGGAGGTTCTCCAGAAAAGTCGCCGGCTCCCCTTGCGCTCTTTGCGCCTCCACGATAAGATCCGTTTTCCTTTGACGTGTCTATCTCAGCAGCAGTCCCACGAAGATCACTGCCGGAATGGCCGCGTAGGCGGCCAGGAGTCCGAGGGCCGCAACGGAGCCCCCACCCCGGACCAGCGGGAAGGACCGGTCACCGTTCAGACCGAAGGTCTGGAAGGAGCTCTGGATGCCGTGGGTCAGATGGAGCCACAGGGCGGTCACTGCGAACAGGTACCCGGCAACGATTCCGGCCTTCTGGAAGCTCCGGGCCACCATCAGGAAAACATCGGGGCGGCCCGCACTGTCGAGGTGCGCGCGCGCGGCCGTTGCCGGGTCGATCACCTGGAGCGTGAAGTGGAGCAGGTGGTACACGAGGAACGTGCCGATGATGGCGCCGGTCCAGACCATGTTCCTGCCGGCAAAGGTGGATTCGATCTCCTTCTTTTTCTGATACGGCTCCGGCCGGGCTGCATTGTTCTCGAGCTTCAGCCGGATGGCATAGTAGATATGGAAGGTGACGGCGACCAGCATGACGAGCCGGACGGCCCATACGAGGAAAGGGAAGGCATGAAGCCCGGCCGCGTAGGCGTTGAGCTTGTCGAAATAGATGGTGGAGTTGCCGGCCGCATGGAAGAGGACGAAGATGATCATCATCTGGCCGGTCGCCGCCATCATGAGCTTTCTGCCAACTGAAGAGGTGGGGAGCATGGAACGATTTCCTTAATACACTTCAAGATCGACTGCAGACCATTTTACCACAGAGAACACAGAGGTCTCGGAGAAAATATCTTTTGAAAAAAAACGCGGTAATGTATAAAGAGCAGGCTTGATGCACGGATCCTATCGGTATTCATCTGCGGTTGCAAGGTTCTTCCCCGTGTCTTTCCGTCACCGTCCTGGTTCGTTCATTTCTTTCCGACCCCGCCCTCGGTCATGGGTTTCGGATCGAGGAGACGGTCCAGCTCTTTTCTGGACAGGTCCGTCATCTCCGCAGCGACGTCCTTCACGGACCTTCCTTCCGCATAGGCCTTCTTGGCTATCTGCGCTGCCTTGTCGTACCCGATGACGGGGTTCAGCGCTGTCACGAGGATCGGGTTCTGGTCCACGAGCCCGGCGATGCGCTCCCGGTTCACGGTGAAGCCGGCGACGGCCCTGTCGGCGAACAGCCGCGCCCCGCTCGCCAGCAGCGTGATGGATTGGAGCAGGTTGTGCGAGATCACGGGCATCATCACGTTCAGCTGGAAGTTGCCGTGCTGGTTCGATATGGTGATGACCACGTCGTTCCCGGTCACCTGGGCGCAGACCATCATCACGGACTCGCAGATCACGGGGTTCACCTTGCCGGGCATGATGCTGGACCCCGGCTGGAGCGACGGGAGGGCGATCTCGCCGAGCCCGGCTATGGGGCCGCTGTTCATCCACCGCAGGTCGTTGGCGATTTTCATGAGCGACGAGGCCGCGGCCTTGAGATGGCCTGACAGCTCAACCGCAGTATCCATGACCGCCTGCGCCGCGAAGTGGTCCTTAGCTTCCTGGAAGGGAAGGCCCGTGCGGCCGGCAAGCCTGTTGGCAACGATCGCGCCGAACTCTTTCGGCGCGTTGACGCCTGTTCCCACTGCCGTACCGCCGACGGCGAGGCGTGCGAGCCGCGGAAGGCAGGACTCGATGCGCTCGATGGCCTGCTGGACCTGGAACGCCCAGCCGCCGATCTCCTGGCCCATCCGGACCGGCATGGCATCCATGAGGTGCGTACGGCCGGTCTTGACGACATCGGCAAGCTCCGCTTCGCGCTTCTTGAGCGCGCGATGGAGGTGGGAGAAGGCGGGAAGAAATGCTTCCTGCAATTGAAGGTAGGCGCTTACGTGGATGGCCGCGGGGATGACGTCGTTGGAAGACTGGCCCATGTTCACGTGGTTGTTGGGATGGACGGCAGTTCCGCCGAGGATCTGCGATGCCCGGCCGGCGATCACCTCGTTGGCGTTCATGTTCGTGGACGTGCCCGATCCGGTCTGGAAGATGTCGAGCGGGAACTGGTCGTCCCACTTCCCTTCGGCGACCTCGAGGCCGGCCAGGTGGATGGCGTTCGCGATCTGCGCGTCGAGCAGTCCCAGGCCCGCGTTCACCTCGGCGGCGACGGCCTTGATGAGCCCGAGCGCCCGGATGAAGACGCGGGGAAAGCGGATGCCGCTGACCGGGAAGTTCTCCACGGCCCGCTGGGTCTGGGCGCCGTAGAGCGCGTCCTTCGGGACCTTTACGTCGCCGAGGGAGTCTTTTTCGATCCTAAATTCGGACATAACGCCTCAAAAAATCTTTGACACGGATAAAACGGATAACTTCTCTGATAACGGTGGATAGATCAAAGGCGTTTGTGGTTTTGAACCAGAGTCAAAGACGTATCCGATTTTATCGTCTTTAAAATCCGCATTTATCTGTGTCAAAGGTTCTCTCTCTCTCTCTCTCTCTCTCTCTCTCTCCGTGTCTCCCTGTCCCCATGTCACCGTGTCGGTCTTACCGTTCCGCCAGCCCTGTCTTCCGCGCCGCTTCCGAGACCGCGTGCGCAACGGCGTGGACCACGCGTTTCTCGAAGGGGCTCGGGATGATGTAATCCTCGTGCAGCTCCTCGGTCTTCACCATGTGGGCGATGGCCTCGGCAGCAGCGAGCTTAACCTCCTCGTTCACGCCCGTCGCCTGTACGTCGAGGAGGCCCCGGAAGATGCCGGGGTAGCTCAGCATATTGTTGATCTGGTTCGGGAAGTCCGACCGGCCCGTGGCCAGGACCTTGGCAAGCGGCAGCGCCTCTTCGGGCGAGATCTCCGGGTCAGGATTGGCCAGAGCGAAGACCACGGGTTTCTTGGCCATCTTCCTGATATCGTCAGCATTGATGATGTTCGGCGCCGAGACGCCGATGAACACGTCGGCGCCTTTCATGGCGTCGGAGATCGTTCCCTTGATCTTCCGGGGATTGGTCATCTGCGCAAGGGACCGGAGGTGCGGATCCATGCCCTGCCGCCTGCCCGGGTAGACCGCGCCCAGCTTGTCGCAGACTGTGATGTCCTTCACGCCATAGGCGAGCAGGATCTTCGCCGTCGCCGTGCCGGCCGCGCCGGCGCCCGCCATGGCGACGCGGAATTTCCGGATGTCCTTCTTGAGCAGCCGGCCCACGTTGATGAGGGCCGCCAGCACGACGACGGCGGTGCCGTGCTGGTCGTCATGGATGACCGGCACGGGGAGCGCTTTCCGGAGGCGCGCTTCGATGTCGAAGCACCGCGGTGCCGAGATGTCCTCGAGGTTGATGCCACCGAAGGGCGTGGCGATGTTCCTGACGGTTTCAACGATCTCGTCGGGGTCCTTGGTGCGGAGCGCGATGGGGAAGGCGTCGATGTCGGCAAACTCCCTGAAGATCATCGCCTTGCCTTCCATGACCGGCATGGCCGCGTCGGGCCCGATGTCGCCCAGGCCGAGGACGGCGGTCCCGTCCGTGATGATGGCCACGGTGTTCTTCTTGATGGTGTAGCGGTAGACGTGCTCGGGGTTGCGGTAGATGTCCATGCAGACGCGCGCCACGCCGGGGGTGTAGACCTGCGACAGGTCGTTGCGGTCGCGGATCGGCATCTTGCTGCGGATCTCGATCTTGCCCCCTTCGTGGGACGTGAAGGTCCGGTCCATGGTCTTGATGACCTTGACCCCGCCCACGGCCTTGATGGCCTGGACGATCTGCCGTTCGTGGTCCGCATTGCGGGCATCCACGGTCACGTCGCGGACGATCTTGCCGCGCTCGACGCGCACGATGTCGACTGCGCCGAGGCTGCCGCCGGCCATGCCGATGGCCATGGCGATCTGTGCAAACTTGCCGATGACGTTGTCGATCTCGAGGCGTATCTGGATGCTGTAGCAGGGGCTGGTGGTGCAGACATCGTAGGAAGATGAAGGCATGACGGTCCGCTCCTTTGCGCGCAGGGACGGCGTGCGGTGCGCCGCCGCGAGCAGGCTTGTTGGCGCGTACCAGCACGATAGAAGTACCGTAACAGGGAACGATTTTTTTGTCAAGGGACATTGCGGCGGTCCGCCTTGATTTTCCCTCTGTTCTGGGGTAGTCTCATAGCAGGCTGCGATCACCAGCCTGATGAGGAGCACAAGCCATGGACCGTAACCACGAACGCCTTCACCGCGACGAGAGAGACCTCCGCAGCGTCGGTATGGCCGAGCTGCAGGCGATCTACGCGGACCTCGGCCTGACACGGGCGGAGCTGGACCTCCTGTCCGTGCCGCGCCGGTCCTTTACCGTCAGCTTCCCCGTCAAGATGTCGTCGGGAAAGACCCGGATGTTCACGGGCCACCGGGTGCAGTACAGCGACGCGCGCGGGCCGGCCAAGGGCGGCATTCGCTTCCATCCGGAGATGGAGGAGGAGCACGCTGCTGAGCTGGCCTTCCTGATGGCGCTCAAGTGCGCGGTCGTGAACATCCCCTTCGGCGGCGCCAAGGGCGGCGTCGTTGTCGATCCCCTGCAGCTTACGCGCGACGAGCTCGAGCTCGTGACGCGCGGCTATATCCGGGCCATCGCGGACCACATCGGCCCATTCAAGGACATCCCGGCGCCGGACGTGTACACTGACGAGCGGACCATGGCGTGGATCCTGGACGAGTACGAGCGCATCAAGCGGGAACATGTGCCCGCTGTGGTCACGGGCAAGCCCCCGGACCTGGGCGGGATAACGGCGCGGCGATACTCCACGGCGCTCGGCGGCGCCCAGGTGCTTGAAGAAGCCATGAAGGAGCGGGGCATGGAAGCGCGGGGAACGCGCGTCGCGATCCAGGGATTCGGCAATGTGGGGGAGAACGTCGCCCGCATCCTCCACCACTGGGGCTTCACGATCGTGGCCGTCAGTGATGTGAACGGGGCCATCCTGGATCCGCGGGGGCTGGACATCCCGGCCCTCCGGCAACACAAGGGCAGGACCGGCGGCGTTGCCGGGTTTCCCGGCGCTTCGTCCATCACCAATGAGCAGCTGCTCACTGCGGAGTGCGACGTCCTGATCCCCGCCGCGCTGTCGTACCAGCTTGATGAGAACAATGCCGGGGCCGTGCAGGCGAAGATCGTGCTGGAACTTGCCAATGCCCCGACGACCGCCGGTGGGGACGAGATCCTGTTCAAGCGGGACATCCCGGTCATTCCCGACATTCTCGCCAATGCGGGCGGCGTGGTGGTGAGCTATTTCGAATGGAGCCAGAACCTGGATGGCGACGCATGGCCAGAGGAAAAGGTGCTGCGAAAGCTGAAGCATACCATGATCCATGCGTTCAATGACGTTCGCGGCCATTGCCGTGAGATACGGTGCCGGATGCGGACGGCGGCGTACCAGCTCGCGGTGAAACGCATATTGAACGCCGAGCGGCTGCGGGGGAACCTGTAGCCTGAACGGCATTGTCGCAATGAAAAAGATCTCACCGCAAAGGACGCAGAGGGGGAAAGCTCAGGAGGTTTCTTCCTTCGTTTGAGGTCGAGGAGGGCAGTCCTCTGTGTCCTCTGCCTGTAGCGTCAACCTCTGTGCCTTCTGTGGTACAGGGTCCTGATGTTCCGATCTCGATTTGAGGGAGGCGAACATGACAGCCTGGAAATGCAATACGTGCGGCAACACGATCAGCGCGGACACGCCGCCGGAGATCTGTCCGTTCTGCAAGGAGAAGTGCGAGTACGTTGATGTCACCTGCTACATCCCCGAGTGCGGCGGGCCCGGGTCCGGCAACGTCAATCCCGAGGTATTCAAGAAAAAGGGCGATCCGGAAAAGTGAAGTGTCAGAATTAAAAGAAGGATTTGATCGCAGTTGCCGCGTATTGACCTTGAATCCGAGATCCTAATTCAGACAAGACTGAACCAAGACCTTGGAACCGCGAAGGCGCGAAGGTCGCGAAGGAAACCTTGTACGCCTTGTATTAATGCAAGAACCCGTTCTGTTTTTGACGTCCTCGCGTTCCTCGCGCCTTCGCGGTAAAATGTCCCAATCCTTTTAGGTTAAAGTATTTCCATGCCTGTCTACAGTATCCCTCAAGAAATGGTGTTCCCGGACCCAGAATTGGCCGAAGAGGACGGCCTGCTCGGCGTGGGCGGGGACCTGAAGCCCGAGCGGCTGCTGCTGGCATACAGCAACGGCATCTTCCCCTGGTTCAGCAAGGGCGAGCCGATCATGTGGTGGTCACCTGATCCGCGCTGCGTGCTCTATCCGGAGAATCTGAAGGTCTCAACGAGCCTCCGGCAGGCGATCAGGAAGGGCGGCTACGAGGTGCGCTTTGATACATGCTTTACGGACGTGATCAGGCATTGCTCCTCGACAAAGCGCAAGGGACAGCGCGGGACCTGGATCACGAAGGAGATGGCACAGGCCTATATCCGGCTCCATGAGCTGGGCCATGCGCACTCGACCGAGGTCTTCATGGACGGCACGCTCGCGGGCGGGCTGTACGGCGTTTCGGTCGGATTGACCTACAGCGGCGAGTCCATGTTCCACCTGCGGCCCGAGGCATCCAAGATCGCGCTCTATCACCTGGTCCAGCAGTTGAAGGACTGGAAATTCCCTCTTATTGACTGCCAGGTGACGAACCCGCATCTCCTGAGCCTCGGCGCTGAGGAAATGCCGCGGAAGGAGTTCCTGAAGCAGGTGAAGAAGAACCGGGAGAAAAAGGGACATCTGGGGAAGTGGGAGTAGGGTCTCGGGGATATCCCTCGGTGGGAATCCGGTACGATCATCATGCAGATCAAGGAAGTAAAGGCTAAGAGCATCCTGTCGACCTCCCAGGTATCCGACTATGCGCTGAACCCCTACGTGGGCTGCCAGCATGCCTGCGTCTACTGCTATGCCAAGTTCATGAAGCGGTTCACCGGCCACAAGGAGGAGTGGGGCGCGTTCGTCGATGTGAAGGTCAACGCGCCTGAGCTCCTGGCCCGGGAGGTGAAGAAGAAGAAAGTTGGGCGTGTCTGGATCAGCGGGGTCTGCGATCCCTATCAGCCGCTGGAGCGGAAGTACCGGCTCACGCGCACATGCCTCGATATCCTCGTGCGGAACGACTGGCCGGTCACGGTGCAGACCAAGTCCCCGCTGGTACTGCGGGACATCGAGATATTACGGAGAGCATCCGATGTCGAGGTTGGTTTCACGATTACGACCGCCGACGAACGGATGCGGAAGATCTTCGAGCCGGGCGCGCCGCCGATAGAGAAACGGGTGGCAGCCCTGAAGGCGCTCCGGGCTGAAGGCATCAAGACCTTCGCTATGATCGCGCCGCTGCTCCCGGGGGCGGAGGGACTGCCTGCTTTGCTCAAGGACAGCGCGGGACAGGTGCTGGTCGACCGGCTGAACTATCACTATGCAGATGCGGTCTACAAGAAGTACGGGATGCAGTGGGCAGTGAAGGACAGCTTCTTCCGGGAAAAGGGGGAGGAGCTGCGGAAGGCCTTCGTGAAGAACGGAATACCCTGCCAGGTGCTGTACTAAGAGGGCGAGATAAGCAGCAATATGAAGACCAAGAAGAACCTCATCATAGTCGGCGACCGGGTCCTGATCGAACCGGACGAGAAGATGGACAAGACCCCCTCGGGACTTTATCTGCCTCCCACGGTCAAGGAAAAGGAGCGGATACTCGGCGGCCACGTGAAAAAGACCGGGCCGGGATACGCCGTGCCCGACACCGCCCCGGCCGAGTCCTGGCAGTCGGGCAAGAAGGACGTGAAATACGTGCCGCTCCAGGCCTCGGAAGGGGACTACGCTATCTTCCTGAAGGACGCGGCCATGGAGATCGAGTTCGAGGAGAAGAAATACCTCATTGTGCCCCACTCGGCCATTCTGGCGCTGGTTCGGACGGAGTTATCCGAGGAAGGATGAAGAACCGACGCGGAGACACGGGGACGCGGAGACGGAGTGAAGTAGGGCAACAGATCGAAACCGTATAGCTGCACGAAATAGAAAAGCACCTGCCGTCAACTACTCAACAGGTGCTTTTAAACGTTTGCCACTGAGATGTCGGGGCCCCTGAGGAGGTTCCAACGTCCGGAAATGCTTCTTTCCGGTTATTGCCTTTGCTCCGGACCCTCGATCTTCCCGGTGGCAAATCCATCTTCAGCCTTTTTCGCCGAGCCAGCCTGCCTTGACGGCCTATGCCGCCTTTGCATGGAACGCCTTGATCTCAGCGGGAGTGAACTTATCAACCTTGGTGATGCATGCCGACTCCTGCAGGAACCCCGGCACCATGGCGAGAGCGTCGCTCAGGTTCTTCACGTCCACGATGGCATAGCCGGTGTGATCGCCTTCTTTGCATCCATAGACGAACTTGTCCAGGATGCCGGATCCCCTCGCCAGCACTTCATCGAGGGCGCGCGTACAATCCGCCGGGTCATGCCGTGAAGCAATGAGATATTTTGTCATAACCCTTTCCCTCCTTTGCCACATCCGTTTCTCCGAAAGAGGACGTTTAGACTCCTCTTACATCGGTATGATACCTCTCCCGGCCTTTGCTGTCAACGGCATTGGTGACGGTTTGGCCCCCATTCGGCAGGGGAAATGTGGTAAAATTATTTAGAGGACAAAACGGAGTCATTTGCTCCGTTATCGCGGGCGGCAAACGCCATGAAAAAGAACGTGACCCATAAAATATTGGAAGCCCACCTGGTCGAGGGTCAGCTGGTGCCGGGAACGGAGATCGCCATCACGATCGACCAGACCCTGCTGCAGGACGCCACCGGGACGCTTGCCCTGCTCGAGTTCGAAGCCTTTGGCCTGGACCGGGTGAAGGTGGGGCTGGCAGCACAGTACGTGGACCACAACCTCCTGCAGACGGACAACAAGAACGCCGACGACCACAAGTTCCTCCAGACCGCTGCAGCGCGGTACGGCATCCATTTCAGCAAGCCCGGCAACGGCGTGTCGCACCAGGTGCACATGGAGCGTTTCGGGGTCCCGGGCAAAACGCTGCTGGGCTCGGACAGCCATACACCGGGAGCGGCGGGTGTGTCGGTGCTCGGCATCGGTGCAGGCGGTCTCGATGTCGCGCTCGCCATGGCGGGCTCTCCCTACTATCTGACCTGCCCCAAGGTGCTCGGCGTGACGCTCACGGGCAGCCTTCCCGACTGGGTGAGCGCCAAGGATGTGGTCCTTGAGATGCTTCGCAGATACGATGTGAAGGGCTGCGTGGGGATGATCATCGAGTATTCTGGCCCGGGAGTAGCTTCGCTTTCCGCCACGGACCGAGAGACCATCGGGAACATGGGCACCGAGACCGGGGCCACGACCTCGATCTTTCCGTCCGACGAGCGCACACGGGAGTATCTGGAGGCGCAGGGGAGGGGAGCGGCCTGGGTCCGGCTCGCGGCCGACGAAGGCGCCGAATACGATGAGCGGACCGAGATCGACCTGTCGCAGCTCGAACCGCTGATCGCGAAGCCGTCGTCGCCGGGTAATGTGGTGCCTGTCCGTGAAGTGGCCGGCATCAAGGTGAACCAGGCCATTGTGGGCAGCAGCGTGAACTCGTCCTTTCGGGACCTCATGGTGGCGGCGAAAATGCTCGAAGGCAGGAGGGTCCATGCCGAGGTCAATTTCCATGTGAACCCCGGGAGCAGGCAGGTGATCGAGAACGTGGCGCAGCAGGGCGGGCTTATTTCGTTCCTGACGTCGGGCGCGCGCGTGCACGAACCCGGATGCCAGGGCTGCATCGGCATGGGGCAGGCCCCGGGTACCGGCGAGGTAAGCCTTCGCACGTTCCCGCGGAACTTTCCCGGGAGGAGCGGCACGCAGGACGATAAAGTCTATCTCTGTTCGCCCGAGACCGCGACCGCGGCAGCCATCTCCGGCGTCATCACGGACCCACGGGACCTTGCTCAAGAGATGACGTATCCGCGGATCGAGGACCCGAAAAAATATATCATCGACGAACGATCGATCATCTTCCCGTCTGATGGACTGCGGGAGACCGCCGTGGTGACCGGACCGAACATTAAGCCGCTGCCGGCCCTTGATGCCCTTCCGGAGACCCTTGCAGCCGAGGTCGTGCTGAAGACCGGTGACAACATCTCGACGGACGCGATCATGCCTGCGGGGAACAAGGTCCTGCCATTGCGCTCGAACATCGAGGCCATCAGCGAATACGTCTTCTCCGCGGTGGACCCGGGCTTCGCTCAAGAGGCAAGAACGAGGGGCACTGTCGTGGTCATCGGAGGCGTGAACTACGGCCAGGGTTCGAGCCGGGAGCACGCGGCATTGGCGCCCCGGTTCCTCGGCGTGCGCGCCAAGATCGTGAAGAGCTTCGCCCGGATCCATAAGACCAACCTCTGCAACTTTGGCATCCTGCCGCTTACGTTCAAAGATCCCGCAGACTATGATAAGATTACGGAAGGTATGCAGGTCGTTCTCCGGGACATCCGGGGGCGCATTGCACGGGGCGACCGGGATATCCCGGTGGACGTGGACGGCAAGACCATCATGACGGTTCTGGACGTGTCGGACCGGCAGCGTCAGCACCTGCTTGCTGGCGGGACGCTGAATTACGTGAGGAAGCAGATCGGAGCGAAACAAAACTCTTGACGGGTCAGGAGCGGATTTAAAGAACGATACGCGAGGATGAACGGGGAGAATTGCATGGTGGAAACTGGGAAGACAAAGAACATCGGCCTGCGCGGCATCAAGGTCGCAGACACCAGGATCAGCGATGTCGACGGCGAGCATGGGATCCTGATCTACCGGGGCTACCCGATCGAGGAACTGGCGGAGCACTCGACCTTCGAAGAGACAACCTATCTTCTGCTCCACGACCGGATGCCGAACGAAGAGCAGTTCGCCGATTTCAAGAAGAGGCTCGCCGAGGCGCGGGAGCTGCCGTCATTCGTCCTTGACAGCGTCAGGAAGCTGCCGACGTCGGCCCCGCCCATGGATGTGCTCCAGGCATCCATCCCGCTCCTGGGCATGGCCGACCCTGAACTGCAGGACGAGTCCCGCGAGGCGAACATCTCCAAGGCGATCAGGCTGATCGCGCGCATTCCCATGATCGGTGCCGGATGGGACCGGATCCGCAACGGGCATGATCCGCTGCCGGCGGACGAAACGCTGTCGCATGCGGGGAATTTCCTGTGGCTCCTGAAGGGTGCGTATCCCGATCCCGAGATCGCCCATGACCTCGACACGGCCCTCATCCTGCATGCCGACCACTCGTTCAACGCATCGACCTTCGCGTGCCGCGCCGTCGTCTCGACGCGGGCTCACATGTACGCGGGCGTGGCTGCAGGCGTCGGCGCCCTGTCCGGAAGCCTTCACGGAGGCGCCAACGCTCAGGTGATGAAGATGCTGGATGAGCTGGAGCGGTCAGGGGAGAAGGACGTCCCCCGCTGGGTGCAGAAGCAGCTGGACAATCACGCGAAGATCATGGGCATGGGCCATGCGGTGTACAAGACAACGGACCCGCGGGCGAAGTTCCTGAAGAACATGTGCTTCCGCCTGGGGAACAAGCTGGGCCAGGAGCATTGGTGCCGGCTGTCGACGGTGATCGAGGAGACGGCTGTTGCCGAGTTCGCGAAACGGGGCAAGACCACGATCAAGCCGAATGTGGATTTCTACAGCGCTCCGGTCTACCACATGATGGGTTTTCCAGGCGACCTGATGACGCCGCTCTTCGCCGTGTCCCGGATCGCAGGCTGGGCCTCCCATATCATCGAGGAGAAGTTCGGCGATGCTCACGGCGAGAAGCCGGCGCTGTACCGGCCGTCGTCGGAATACAGCGGCCACTACTGCGGGAATGAGGCGTGCACATACAGGCCGATCGAGCTCAGAAAATAGCAAAGACCGGCCATGGTGAAGGACGGGCGTTCTTTTCCGGGGCCGGATGACGTACATCGTTAGGGAGGACGCAATGGCATCGAAGAAATCAGCGAAGAAGAAAGCAACGGCTTCAAGGACCGCCAAGAAAAGAACGGCAAAGCATACAACAAAGCGAGCGTCCCCGAACAGGGGGGTGAACAAAATGAAGACAAGCATGGTGAAAACAAGAAAGGAGCAGAGCAAAAAGCTCCTGTCGATCAATCCGTACACGGAAGAAGTGATGCATGAGTTCCTGGTCATGTCCAAGTCCGAAGTGGAAGGCACGATCGCGAGATCGCGCCAGGCGCTGGCCCGCTGGCGGGAGGTGCCGGTCGCGCAGCGGACGGCCCTGCTCATCAGGCTCGCCTCGGTGCTGAGGGAGGAAAAGCGGAGCTACGCAACGCTGATCACCCAGGAGATGGGAAAGCCCATCAAGGACGCCATAGCCGAGGTGGAGAAATGTGCCGTGCTGAGCGAGTATTATGCCGCGAACGCCGAGCGGTTCCTCGCGCCCGAGATGGTCGCGACGGATGCGAAGAAGAGCTACATTGCCTTCGAGCCGCTGGGCGTCATCCTCGCCATTGAACCCTGGAATTTCCCGTTCTGGCAGGTCTTCCGGGTCGGCGTGCCCGGCGTCGCAGCGGGGAACGTGGTGCTGCTGAAGCACGCATCGAACGTCCCCATGACGGCTCTCGCCATCGAGGATGCCTTCCGCAAGGCCGGCTTCCCGGAGAACGTGTTCACGACGCTGCTGATCACGTCGCAGGCAGCCATGCAGCTCATCGATGACGACCTGGTCGACGCCGTGTCGCTCACCGGCAGCAACCGGGCCGGCGAAGAGGTCGGGAGCCGGGCCGGCAGGCAGATCAAGAGCCTGGTGCTGGAGCTCGGCGGGTCCGATCCGTTCATCGTCCTGGACGACGCGGATGTCGAGAAGGCGGCACGGACAGCGGCGAACGCGCGCATGGTCAACAGCGGCCAGAGCTGCATCGCGGCAAAGCGGTTCATCGTGATGGATAGCGTGGCAGAGGAATTCACCAAGCACTTCACCGCACGGCTCCGGGAGCTCAAGATGGGCGATCCCATGGACGAGGCAACGGATATCGGGCCGGTGGCGCGGAAGGACATTCTGAGCAGCCTGAAGGACCAGCTCAGGGACGCGAAGATCAAAGGCGCGAAGACCATCGAGCTGCCCCAGCCGTACACAAAGGGGTACTTCTGCGCGCCCTGCGTGGTGTTGAAGGCCACGCCGGACATGCAGGTCTTGAAGGACGAGGTCTTCGGGCCTATCGCGCCGATCGTCATCGTGAAGACCGAGGACGAGGCTGTTGCCGTGGCCAACAGGACCGAGTACGGGCTCGGCGCAGCCATCTGGAGCCGGGACACGGCGCGGGCAGAGCGGCTCGCGAAGCGGATCGAGGCAGGCTTCGTCGCCATCAATGACTTCGTGAGGTCCGATCCGCGGCTGCCCTTCGGCGGCGTGAAGAAGTCCGGCGTGGGGCGCGAGCTGTCGTACTACGGATTGAAGGAGCTGGTGAACATCAAGACGGTGGTGGTGCGGGAGTAGAATCCGGACGCGGAGACGCGGGGACGGGGAGAAGAACCTTTTGGACGCGGATCTACGCGGATGAACGCGGATAATACTAAAGCAACGACACCGAATGAACAGCATGGTCCTGTCTGGAAATGCAGATGCCCCTGCCATAAACCGGGACCGCTGCTAGAACATCCGGTGCCTTGCTGTACGCCATGTCCTCATTGTAAGAAGCTGGTCGCACGAGGGATTTTGCCAGAGCATATAAAAAAATGTAAGAATTGTGAGAAGAAGTAGTGCGGGTCTAGCCGCCTTTATTATAGCTCTTATCCGCGTTCATCCGCGTCCAAACTGGTTGTTGTTTTTTGTGCCTCTGTGGTGAAAGGAGTCTATGAAAGCATCGGACCTGTTCGTCAGGCAGCTTGAGGAAGAGGGCGTCGAGTTCATCTTCGGCCTCCCCGGCGAGGAGAACCTCGACTTCCTCGAATCGCTTCGCACTTCGCACATCAGGCTCGTCGTCACGCGGCACGAGCAAGCAGCTGCATTCATGGCCGCGACCTACGGCAGGCTCACGGGCAAGGCGGGGGTCTGCTTTTCCACGCTTGGTCCCGGCGCCACGAACCTCGTCACCGGCATCGCCCACGCGCAGCTCATCGGCGCTCCGCTCGTCGCCATCACCGGCCAGAAGGCGATCCGCGACAACTGGCAGGCCTCCTTCCAGCTCATTGATGTTGTCAGCATGATGAAACCGATCACCAAGAGCGCCGAGACCATAGCCGACCCGGGTACCATCCCGACGGTGGTCCGGAACGCGTTCAAGCACGCCCAGGCCGAACGGCCGGGCGCGGTCCACATCGAACTGCCCGAGGACGTGGCCGGAAGCGACACCGAGGCGAAGGTCCAGAAAGCGGCCCGCGTGCGCAGGCCGGACCCCGATGTCCCTACGATCGAAGGCGCCGCGGAGCTTATCAATGCCTCCAAACATCCGCTGCTCATCCTTTCCGCCGGAGCGAACCGAAAGCTGATCTGGAAGGAGCTCCGGGAGTTCGTGGAGAGCACCGGTATCTATGTGGTGCACACCCAGATGGGAAAGGGCGTGCTGTCCGACGACTCGTCCTACAGTCTCTTCGCGACGGGCATACACAAGCGGGACTATGTGAACTGCGGCATCGACCGGGCCGACCTCATCATTACCGTGGGCTACAGCATTGTCGAGTACCCGCCCTATGTTTGGAACCCGGGGCTGGACAAGAAGATCATCCACATCGACTTCGTCGAGGCCAACGTGGACCGGTACTACGATCCCCAGTTCGAGGTGGTCGGTGATGTATCGGTTGCGCTCCGGCAGCTCGCGGCGAAGGTGCGCCGCCGGGAGGATTCGCTGTTCAGGGGACTCCGATCGTTCCTGCTCGACAAGCTCTCGGCGTCCTGCGACCGGAACTATCCGCTCCTGCCGCAGGAGATCGTCTGCCATGTGCGGAAGGCGCTCGCGGCGGACGACATCCTGACCTTGGATAACGGCATCTACAAGCTCTGGTTCTCGCGGCTCTATCGCACTTTCAAGCCCAACACCTTCATCCTCGACAACGCCCTCGCGACCATGGGCGCGGGTCTGCCCGCGGCCATCGCGGCGAAGCTAGTCCATCCGGAGCGCCGGGTGCTGGCCGTGGTCGGCGACGGTGGGTTCATGATGAACGCCCAGGAGCTCGAGACGGCGGTTCGGCTGAACGTGCCGGTCGTCGTGCTGATCGTGAACGACAACGCCTTCGGATTCATCAAGTGGAAGCAGCGGAACGCGGGATTCCCGGACTTCGGCCTGGACTACACGAACCCGGACTTCGTCAAGTTCGCCGAGGCGCATGGCGCCGCGGGCATCAAGGTCGGCAGGGGCGACGATCTCGGCGAGATCCTGAAGAAGGCATTTGAGTTGCAGAAGGTCACGGTCATCGAGTGCCCGGTGGACTACTCGGTGAACTATGAGGCGTTCTCGAAGGAGATCGAGGACTTCGTGTGCGAGATGTGACCCTGTATCAGTGTGGAGAAACAATTAAGTCGTAACTTAAACAATTAAGTCATCGTTAAACAATTACTAATCAGAGCATAATATAGTTGACATTTTATGCGGTTGTGGTATTATGCGGGCATGAAGATACGAGATGCTCGCTCCCTTTCCTCTGAAGCACAAGAGGACATCCGCCGCAAGGCGGTCAAAGC
>JAAXXJ010000307.1 GCA_013334545.1 Nitrospirota bacterium
GCTCGTCCACGCGAAGGCGTTGGAGGAGAAGTTCGTGGCGGATGGTTTCGGCACGAAACGCTATGACCTGATGTACAACGATTTTGTCATTCTCGGCCCGGCATCTGATCCTGCGAAGATCAAAGGTATGAAGGACGCCGCTGCTGCTCTCAAGAAGATCGCGGAGGCGAAGGCGCCATTTGTGACGCGGGGCGACAAGTCCGGCACTCACGTGAAAGAGCTGGAGGTCTGGAAGAAGGCCGGCATCGAGCCGCAGGGATCATGGTATCAGGTCTTCCCCGAGGGCGCCAAAGGCAATGCCCCGACCCTTGCATTCACCAACGAGAAGCAGGCCTACACGGTCATGGACCGCGCGACATACATCACCATGAAGTCGAAGATCACGCTTCAGATCCTCGTTGAGCGGGACGATGTTCTGCTGAATTACATGACGCTCATTCCCGTGAATCCGGCAAAGTTTCCCCAGGTTCGCCATAAGGAAGCCATGCAATTCGTCGAGTGGCTGCAAAGCCGGGAAGCGCAGATGATCATACGCGACTTTGGAAAAGACAAGTACGGCGAACCCTTGTTCTTTCCCAACTCACCGGAAGGAAAGAAACTCTAACATTTACTCATATACGGAGGAAACATGAAAAAGCTCGTTATACTATCCTTGTTGTTAGTGCTTTTCGGTGCCACAGCAGCAGGTGCGGCGGAAACACGGATACGCATGGCTTCGACTACCAGCACGCAGAATTCCGGACTGTTTGATTATTTGCTGCCGATCTTTGAGAAAAAGACGGGCATCAAGATCGACGTTGTGGCTGTTGGCACCGGCGCATCCATTGAGATCGGAAAGCGCGGTGATGCTGACGTCGTGTTCGTCCACGCGAAGGAGCAGGAGCTTGCGGCGGTGCAGGAGGGATGGTTCGTGAACCGTCACGACGTGATGTACAACGATTTCGTGATCGTCGGCCCGCCGGCCGACTCTGCGAAGGTCAAAGGCATGAAGTCGGCTGCCGAGGCGCTGAAGACAATCGCAGCGTCAGGATCGTCCTTCGTCTCCCGCGGCGACAAGTCGGGCACGCACACGAAGGAGCTTTCGCTCTGGAAGAAGGCAGGCATCGAGCCGGCCGGCCAGAAATGGTACCTCGAGGCGGGCCAGGGCATGGAGAAGACCCAGCGCATCGCCGATGAGAAGCGGGCCTATACGCTCACTGACCGCGGCACCTGGCTCGCCACGAAGGACAAAGACAAGCTGGACCTGGCGATCGTGCTCGAAGGTGATCCCTTGCTCTTCAACCAGTATGGTGTCATGGCCGTGAACCCGGAGAAGCATAAACACGTTAAATATAAAGAGGCCATGGACTTTGTGAACTGGATCATATCTAAAGAAGGGCAGGATGCTGTAGCAGCGTTCAAGGACAAGAACGGGAACGCCCTGTTCATCCCGAACGCAAAATAGCGCTGAAGGCTGGCGCGGACCGGGGCGGCTGAAGAGAAGATACCCCCAATATCCCTCCCTGTCACGGTTCGCGCCTTTTTTATGAGCTCCTTTCTCCAGGGTTTCGTCAAGGCCTTTGAGCTGATCCTCCACCTCGATCCGGTTCTGTTCGGGATCATCTTCCTCTCCCTGAAGGTGTCCGGACTTGCACTGCTGATCGCGACCGGTCTCGGTCTGCCTCTCGGCGCCGTGCTCGGGCTGAAGCGGTTTCCGGGCCGCGACCTCGCCATCAGCCTCACGAACACCTTCATGGGCCTCCCGCCGGTTGTCGTCGGTCTCTTCGTCTACCTGCTGCTGTCCCGCAGAGGCCCGCTTGGGTTCCTGGGCCTGCTCTACTCGCCCCCGGCGATGATTGTCGCCCAGACGATCCTTGCCGCTCCCATCGTGACCGCGCTCTGCCACTCGGCAATCGTGAACGTCGATCCGCTCATCCGGCAGGCGGCGCGAACGCTCGGTGCGACGCCGCGGCAGGAGACGATCGCGGTCATCCGCGAAGCGCGGTACGGCATTCTCTCGGCTGTCATCGCCGCCTTCGGCAGGGTCATGGCCGAGGTCGGAGCGATCCTGATCGTGGGCGGCAATATCGCCGGCTACACCCGCGTCATGACCACGACCATCGCCCTCGAGACGGACAAGGGCAACTTCGAGCTTGCCCTCGCGCTCGGCGTCATTCTGCTTTCGATCTCCTTCATCGTCAATGCCGTGCTGCACGCGGTCCAGCGCCGCGGATCGCCGAGGTCCGCATGAAGCTGATCATCGAGCACATCCGGAAGAACTATGACGGCAGGACAGTCCTGAAGGATTGTTCCTACGTCTTCAGCGCGGCAGGCGTGTTCGTCCTCATGGGACCGAACGGATGCGGCAAGTCCACGCTGCTCAGGATCTGCGCGCTCATCGAACAGTCTGACGGCGGCGAGCTGATCTTCAGCGACGACGGTCATCCGCTCTCCCAGGACCTCGCGCTCCGGAGGCGCATGACGCTCGTGCTGCCGCACATTGGCGTGTTCAACGCTACCGTGTTCGATAACGTCGCCTACGGTCTCCGCCTCCGGGGTATCAGGCGGCCGGAGCTCGATCGAAAGGTCGCGGAAGCGCTCGCCTTCGTCGGCATGGAGCACAAGCGGAAGCAGAACGCCCTGACCCTGTCGAGCGGCGAGACCCAGCGCATGGGCCTTGCCCGGGCCTTTGCCATCGGGCCTGAGGTGCTCTTCCTTGATGAGCCCACGGCCTCCGTGGACGAGGAGAACACCGCGATCATCGAGTCCATCGTCCTGGCCATGCGGAAAGCCGGTCACACCATGGTCATCATGACGACCCATGACCGGGACCAGGCGGAGCTGCTGGCGGACAAGCTCCTCATCATGAAGTCCGGCGAGGTCCACGAAGCCTGAGCGATACTGATGCCAGTCCGGCCGAAGAGGCGTCCTTTGGCGGAAGGTCGGACAAGGGAGTACCTGTCGTGTAACATCCCCTCATGATCATTGAACAGAGGTTGTAGATCATCATAAATTCGACAGCATAGGAGGGAACCGTGAGAGCATTCTGTAAGGTCGTCGCAGCTGTTTTTTTTATTGTTCTCGTTCCGATGGCATCGTTCGCTCCAGCAGCGTACCAGCATGCCGGTGATGCTGAAAAGGATGCCAGAGTCTTCCTGAACGTCTATCCTGACGCCGCAGGCACAAAGCTTGACAACTGCGTCCTGTGCCACAGCGGGGGACAGTACACAGATCCGAAAACAGGAAAGACCACGACGATGGGCAGTTGCCAGTATTGCCACGCTATCACCGGTTATGGAACAGTCGACCAGTACGAGGCGACACTGAATTCCTACGGCAGAGACTATCTGTTTCAGGGACGGAGTGAGTCG
This sequence comes from Nitrospirota bacterium, assembly GCA_013334545.1. Lineage (GTDB taxonomy): Bacteria > Nitrospirota > UBA9217 > UBA9217 > UBA9217 > JAAXXJ01. Next base: position 3,351 of record JAAXXJ010000307.1, read on the forward strand.
GCCCTGACCGTGATAGGATCCCTTGACTCCGATGGGGACGGATATTCCAGTACTGCCGAAATCGCCGCTGTCCGTTATCCTGGGGATGCAAATGATGACCCGACCAAGGTGACGGCTCCTTTCAGGATATTCGACAAGGCCCAGCTCGAGGCCATGCCGCAGCACAGCCAGTTCATGCTTATGAACACGACGAAGTCCGGCGATTATTACGTGGAGTATGCCGGTGTCGCGATGGGGCACCTGCTGAAGGCTGCCGGAATACGTGCCGATGCAACGAAGATCAGCGTCTATGCGCCCGATGGCTATGTCATCAACCATCCCCTCGTTGACGACGTTGAAAATACGGGCGCTTCCTATGCGCCCTATGTGTACGGTACCTATCCTCAATCCCTGTTTTATTATGATGTGACAGCAGACAAGGCCCATGGAGGGTGGTGCGATTACAGCTCGCCGGGGACCGCGGGACGTGCCAACGGCGATCCGATCCTTGTCGAGAACGGCCTCCGCATGCTGCTTGCC
>JAAXXJ010000308.1 GCA_013334545.1 Nitrospirota bacterium
CAATGTAGACTAACAATTGTATGTCTAGCCGCGTGCGGCTAGTAATGCACGAAATTCCGTTCTTTAATAGCCTGCAATAGAGCTGCCAATTCTTACATAGTACCGCTGCGCAGCCTTAACATTCACCCTTTCTACATGAAAACTGCACAGTCATTCATGAAGGCCCGATTCACATCAACAGGAAGTAGATCACCCGACGACTAGAACAATATCCTTTAGCCAAACAGCCATTTTAGGATCTCACCCCAGACTGAACGGGCAGTCCTTCCCGAAGTTGATGATCAGCGGCGTATGTACGGCACACTTACTTCGCGGATTTCGCTTTTTCCCGCTCGTTCAGATCGTTCAGGTTCTTTTTGCCTTTTGTCGTTTCCTTCTTGAACCCGTCAAAAGCCCGGTTGACACCATCCCGGAAATTTCCATCCTTGTTCTTATCCTTTGAGTCCTTATTCTCCTCCGCAGCCTTCTTGTCCTTCGTCGCGGCAGAATCCTCCGCCCGTCCCCGCTGCGGAACGCCAAGCAAAAGCGCTGCAGCGACGAGACAGAACACCATGACCTTGATTCTGTTCACCATGGTCTCCTCCTGATTCTTCGCCTGGCAGTGAACGCTCCCGGCCATTGAAGTATTATGCCTGCCTGCCCCTGTCCCGTCAAGGGCCAGAGACAGCAAAGGCCCCCCGGTATCCCGGGAGGCCTCAGTATTGATGACAACTTGTTCGGCTGGACCTACACCATCCCCGCCAGGTCGCGGATGAGCTTCTCCGAATCCTTCCATCCCAGGCAGGGGTCGGTGATGGACTTTCCGTAGACGTTCTCCGTCACCTTCTGGCTGCCCTCCTCGATGAAGCTCTCGATCATGAAGCCGCGGACCATGTCCTTGAGCAGGGGCGAGTGCCGGCGGCTCTGCATCACTTCCATGGCGATGCGGGGCTGCTCGGCGTACTTCTTATTGGAGTTGGCGTGGTTCGTGTCCACGATGATCGTGGCGTTGGCGAGCCCCCGCTTCTTGTAGGTCTCGGCGAAGAAGATGAGGTCCTCGTAGTGGTAGTTCGGCACGGTCACGCCGTGGGGGTCCACGGCGCCGCGCAGCACGGCGTGGGCAAGCGGGTTGCCCAGGGTCTTGACCTCCCACCGGTTGTAGCTGAACACGTGCGGCGCCTGTGCCGCCTGGATGGAGTTGAGCGTGACGTCTATGTCGCCTGACGTGGGGTTCTTCATGCCCACCGGGACGTCGAGGCCGCTGCACGTGAGCCGGTGCCCCTGGTTCTCCACGGACCGCGCGCCCACGGCCACATAGGAAAGCACGTCCTCGAGATAGGGATAGTTGCCGGGATAGAGCATCTCATCGGCCGCCGGGAGCCGCGATTCCTTGAGCGCCCGGAGGTGCATCTTCCGGATGGCCTTGATGCCCTCAACGATGTTCGGCTCCTCGGAGAGATTTGGCTGGTGGGCCATGCCCTTGTACCCGATGCCGGTGGTGCGCGGCTTGTTGGTGTAGATCCGGGGTATGATGATGATCTTGTCCTTCACGTCCTCCTGGACCTTCGCCAGACGGCCGATGTAGTCGCATACGGCATCCTCGTCGTGCGCCGAGCAGGGGCCGATGATCAGGACGAACTTCTTGCTCTCCCGCGTAAAGACCTCTTTGATCTCCTGATCGCGCTTCCGCTTGACGACCGACAGGTCCAGGGGAAGCGGCATGGCCGCCAGAATGTCCTTGGGCGGCGGGACCTCCCGCACATATTCGAAGCTCATGGTAGTCAGTCTCCTTTTGACCTGGATCCGGCGCTTGTTTCCCGATGAACGGCGCCACTTCATGGATGCGTGCACGTCTTGGCAGCTTGTCAGCCGGTATGCTTGCAGGCCTGCACGCGGTCCAGGTGGTTTGCAGTATAAAAGCCGCGGCACCTCCAAGTCAAGCCCAATTCTCCATGACTGCCGAAAAAACGCTGGTTTTTTCGCCGCCGATATTGTATATAATGCCTGTCATGGGAAAAAAGAAAAAAGGAAGCCGCTTCGACCGGATCGTCCTTTGGGGGATCGTCGTTTCCGTGGTCGCCATCACCCTGCTGCTCTGGGGGCCCTTCCAGAAGATGAGAAAGGCACCCGAACGCAAGCCGCCTGTTGCCGGAAAGAAGCAGGAGCGCGTTATCACCGCGGTCATTGCCGTCGTGATCGACGACCTCGGCCAGGACCTGAAGCCCGCGCAGGAGGTCCTCGGCATGCCTGACCGGATCACCCTGGCGGTCATGCCCCGCCTGCCGCAGTCGAAGAAGATCGCCGAGCTGGCGCGCCAGGGCAGCAGGGAGGTCCTGGTCCACATCCCCATGGAGGCGAAGGTCCGCGCTGAAAAACGCGACGCGCCGGGAACGCTGCGGCTGGACATGACGCCCATGGAGTTCATTGCCGCCGTGAACGAGGACCTCGACTCCGTCCCGGGCGCTGCCGGCATCAACAACCACGAGGGCTCGGCCCTGACCGAGAACAAGCAGGCCATGACCTTCCTGATGTCGGAACTGAAAGCACGGAACCTCTTCTTTCTCGACAGCTTGACGAACGCAAAGAGCACAGCCTTCTCCGTTGCGAAGGAGTTCGGCCTCAAGGCGGCTAAGCGCGACGTGTTCCTCGACAACGAAAGCGACCGTCCTGCGAAGATTCGCAAGCAGTTCGACGAACTGACCCGCCTGGCGAAACAGAACGGCAGGGCCATCGGCATCGGCCACCCGCACCCGGCGACGATCGCCGAGCTCAGGAAGTGGCTCGCGAAGATCGATGACGAAGGCATCGAGATCGTGCCGGTCTCGGCCTTGGTGAAGTGACAACGAACAAACGAAGTTGCGCGGGTGGGAAGTTGGGAAAAGGCTTGTCAAATTACTCCGCATCCTACCTTCCCATCTTCGTACCCTCTCACCTTCCCGGGTCTTTCCTTCGTACATCATGCTCACCCTCGGCATAGAAACGTCCTGCGATGAGACCGCGGCTGCGGTGCTCCGCGAAACGACCGTCCTTGCGAATGTCGTGTCGTCCCAGGTTGCGCTGCACGAGAAGTACGGCGGCGTGGTGCCCGAGCTTGCGTCACGGGAGCACCTCCGGAACCTCATGCCCGTCGTTCGCGCGGCGCTCGACCGGGCGGGCGTGACGATCAACGACATCAACCTCGTCGCCGTGACCTCAGCCCCCGGCCTCATCGGCGCGCTGCTCGTTGGCGTCTCCGCTGCCAAGTCCATGGCCTACAGTCTCGGCATCCCCTTCATCGGCGTGCACCATGGCGAGGCTCACATCCTCGCCGCGCACCTGGCATATCCCGGCCTCGGCTACCCCTACGTCGCGCTGCTCGCTTCGGGCGGGCACACCGCTCTCTACCACGTACGGGCATTCGGATCCTATCGTTTGCTGGGACAGACGCGTGACGATGCGGCGGGAGAGGCTTTCGACAAGGTCGCCAAGCTGCTCGACCTCCCCTACCCCGGCGGACCGGTCATCGACCGGCTGGCGCAAGAAGGAGACCAGCAGGCGGTCCACTTTCCCCGGGGTCCGCGGGAGGGATACGACTTCAGCTTCAGCGGCCTCAAGACCGCTGTGCGGAACCACGTGGCGCTTTTCCGGTCCAAGGACGCCGGGCTTGACCGGTCGCTCAAGGTGAAGGACATTGCCGCGAGCTTCCAGGCTGCGGCAGTGGACATGCTGGTGGAAAAGACCATCAGGGCGGCAACAGAGCACAGCGTGGGCACGGTGGTAGTGGCAGGCGGCGTGGCAGCAAACAGCTGGCTCAGAAAAGAAATGGGGCAGGCTTGTGAAAAGGCCGGCATCGCGGACTTTCACCCGCATGATCTTCGCCATAATTCCGAGTTCCGGATTATTCCGGGT
>JAAXXJ010000041.1 GCA_013334545.1 Nitrospirota bacterium
ACTGCATAAGCATGGTCTTATGTATCCGCAAAAAGGCCTTTTGATGCTTACTTGATCAGCAGCGGAGGGGGTGTGCCTTACGTTTGGTGTTATGCTACCATAATTCGGCTCTCGATGTGGTACAGGTTCCTGGGGTAAGGTCATCATACTGAGGCAGTGCACATATCAGGCCGTTCGTTTGCATCTCGTGATAGAGTTGGATTTCGTCAATTTCACCTACAGACATATACCCTCGCCCACTTTGATGAGGACCTCTCCTGTTCTCTTCATTCGACTCTAGCGCTTTACAAACAGCACGGTGCCATGGCATGATTGTGGTATTATTATAAGCATGAAGGCACCCGGATTTTCTTCATCTCGATAAAATTGGCGAGAGAGAGGGAGGAACGAACGATGAAGGCGAAAAGACAAATCCTTGGTTTTGCTGCAGCGCTGATCGTAATATTCACCATTCAGGGGTGCAGCCTTGGCACGCAATTACGGACCGAGACCGCAGATCCCAAGACCATTACGGGCACCTATGACCTTCTGCTGTATGGATGCAGGTACCCCGATGACATTGAGCACGCCGCCTTCCTCATAACGCCTGACAAGGCTGGCATGGTGGAGCTCTATGTTCCGGCCACGTCCTACAAGGTTAAGCGAGGTCTTCCTGCTGGCCAGGCCTTCGCTGAGGCGAATACTCACGTCCGATGTGGCGTCCGCACGGTGGAGGCCATCCGTGTTCTCCGGATCCCGGACGGCAGCGGCGGAACGCTGGGGTTCGAGATCCTTCCCCGCTATCCGGCCACCGACTTGGGCGGGATGGACCCCCTGAACGTGAGCTATGCGCTGAAGGACGGTAAGATCACCGTCTATATTACATTGTTTCCTCAAGTGGAGCGGGAGCTGTACCGTTCATCCTCGGGAGGCGGTCAATAATTCGAGGTGCATCACTGCGGGATGGATGTGCTGACCTGTAACTGCCGCAGGAGGGAGATCGCTTCTTCGATATGAGAACCAGCATGAGGCCTAAATGGTATCTGATTTTCGCAGACATGATGGTGGCCATCATGGTACTTTCCGCCTGCACGCCAGCCGCGACACCCGCCTCCAGCAAAGTACTTGTTGAACTCACCACGATGCCAGGCTCAGAAGGTCCCCCAGCAGGAGCCCCCACCGTTGAAATGCAGCCTATAGCTAGCCATAAAGATGCGACATATCAGATTGATGGCAAATCAATTGTGCTGCTCAACGGCTTATCCGAAGCGGGAGCAGCGCCGGGCTCGGCTTCAAGAGTTATTACTCGCTATTTTGGGAACGATGCCATAGGAGATCTAAACGGAGACGGTAAGGAAGACATCGCTTTCCTATTGACGCAAGATACTGGGGGAAGTGGAACATTCTACTACGTTGCAGTGGCTTTGCGCACTGTTACAGGCTATCAGGGAACAAACGCGGTTTTGTTGGGCGATAGAATTGCGCCTCAATCGACGAATATTGAACATGGCATGGTTGTTGTGAATTATGCAGAGAGAAAGCCAGGTGAGTCATTCACCATTAAACCGTCAGTTGGTATTTCGAAATATCTCAAGATTAGAGACAACAAACTAGCAGAAGTAAATGCCCAGTAGATCAAAATGAGCGTTCCGCTTCTCTTTAAGGCCCAATGCAAAACTGAGCTTGGTTGCAGTGTGCGGTTTGTCGTGCAAATCAAGGCGATGCCTAAAACCCGCTTCCACCCGACTCGCATCCGCTGCGCTTCGGCGAGAGGGTGAAGCGGAACGTTCATGGGAGGTGCAGTTCAAAGAATGATTAATTCGAAAAAGTTATTTTTTATAATGCTGGCCATCCTCTCCTTTGTCACCTGCGCGAGGCTGCCGGTGACGAGACCGGAGATGGCCTTGAAGCCCCTGTCGTGGTGGAGGGCTGTGTCGCCGCAGGATGATCTGGCGTTCAAGGACATTTCCGCAGCCGCCCGCCAGAGTCTGGAGTATTACAGAAAGCTCCCGCCAGAGACTGTGTTCTCCATCGGGCCTGCGAAGGCCACGGCTCTCGACATGACCGTGACGCTCCAGAATTTCCTGTTGATCGTCGAGAATGCATCGCTCTCTGATGAACAGAAGGTCAAGCAGATTAAGAAGGAGTTCGATTTTTACCAGTCCGTGGGCTCGGACGGATGGGGGAAGGTGCTCGTCACGGGTTACTATGAGCCGATGCTCTCCTGCCGGGTCAATGCTGACGATGTGTACAAATACCCGGTCTACAAACGGCCGGACGATATCGTCGAGATCGACCTCTCGCTTTTCGGCAACGACTTCCCGCGGAACAAGCTCAGCGCTCGGATTGAGGGACGGAAGGTTTTACCTTACTACTCCCGCGAGGAGATCGATCAGAAGCAGGCACTGAGCGGCAGGAATCTCGAGATACTCTGGTGCCGTGACCTCGTGGACATCTATTTCCTCCAGATCCAGGGTTCGGGCAAGGCGGACTTGGGCAACGGAGACATCGTGAGCATCCTGTACGACGGCCAGAACGGCAGACAGTACAAGAGCCTCGGCAGGCAGCTTATCGACAAAGGGGCCATTACGAAGGAGAACATGTCCATGCCCGCGATCCGCGAATACCTCAGGGCGCACCCTGAGGAGATCGTGCCGCTCCTGAACCAGAACCTGAGCTACGTCTTCTTCCGCATGGACATGGGGCCGTCGCTCGGGAACATCGGTGTGCCGCTCACGCCGGGCAGATCCATCGCCACGGACAGCAAGCTTCTGCCCAAAGGCGCGCTCGCGCTCATAAAAACGCAGAAGCCGATTATCGAGAACGGGGCGATCAAGGAGTGGGTGCCCTTCACCCGTTTTGTCTTAAACCAGGACACAGGCGGTGCCATCAAGGGTCCGGGCAGGGTGGACCTGTTCTGGGGTCAGGGAACTGAGGCGGAACTGTCGGCGGGCTACATGCAGCAGGAAGGGAAGTTGTATTTTCTGATCCGAAAGAAGTAAAATTGAGGCAAACCTTTTCACCGCAGAGGACACAGTGGCTGCAGAGAAAGGTATGAAGGGTGAAAAGTGTGAGGGTGAAAGGTTACGGTTTTTCGAGATCGATCTTGGCATTTAGTCGTTCCCCGTATCTCCGCATCCTTCCGTCCCCGCGTCGGCAGTACGTCATCCTCCGATGATGCTCCGGTACACCCTCCTCGTCTGGTCATCGGGTTCGATGTCCAGCTCTTTTCTCAGCGCCAGCTGACACCGTTCATAGATCCTGACTGCATCGCTCCGCTGCCCGGCAGCTAGATGCCACGCCATGAGCCAGCGGCACGCCTTCTCGTTGCAGGGGTCATGCGAGAACATCCGCTCATAATACATGAACGACCGGCTCGTTTCATTCTGTGCCTCGGTCAGGACAGCGGCATGCATGAGCATTTCGGCGTGGATCTTCTTGAGATGCTCCCGATGCCCCTGCGCCCAGTCATGGTACAGGTCTCCGGGCAGGATATCTCCCTGGTACAGGCTGAACGCCTGGTCGTAGAGCGCCAAGGTCTTTCCGGGGTCATGCTCACCGGAAATCCGCTTCTGCCGGGCGGCTGCATGGAGCGCGGCAAATTCCTGGACATCCGTCCAGACCTTGCACGGATTGAGGGACAGCAGGCCGCTGTCCTGGATGATGCAGGAATCGCTCCGTGACGGAGATCCGTCCGGTTCAAGGACGCTCCTGGTTCGGTGAAGAAGACTGTTCAACAGCAGCGGCTTCCGGGAGGCATCGGCATTGGGCCAGAGCGTTTCGGCTGCTTCATCGCGCGTAAGCTTCTGACCGCCGCGGACGGCCATGAGCTTGACGAGCGTTTTTGCCAGCTTGCTTTTCCACTCCACGTCGCTGATCGGGATGCCGTTCCGCAGGACCCGAAACTCGCCGAGGCAGAATATCCTGATATGCGGACGCGCCTGCGGCAGCGAGGGCCCGGCGATGATGCGACGGCAGTAGTCAGGCTCGATGTCGCGGCCAGCCGCCTCCGCTGCGAGGGATGAAAGCTCGTCATGCGTCAGCAGGGCGTAATAGCTAAAGCCCCGCTCCTCGCCGATGCCGAATCCGGCTGCCAGGTGCTTCCGAACCGCTGCCTCGTTGTTGCGTGCGAGGTTCAGGGATGCGAGCAGGAGATGGGCGTTCGCTTCCTGCTGCGCGGCCTGGACCTGGCTGAGGATCCTGAGGGCGCCCTGCAGTTCCTTCTCCGCACGGCGGACCCTGCCCAGCTTCAGTGAAATTGCTCCGCTCGCGATAAGGTAGATCGCGTGGAACAGCCTGCTCCCCGAACGTTGCTGGAGCGCCAAGGCGGCGTCCGACTCCTTTTTTGCCCGGTCAAGCCTGCCCTGGAACAGGAAGGCGATCGCAAGCAGATGGGACGCCGAAGCGCTGAAGAAGGCGTTTCGAGCCTCTTGTCCCCTGCGTTTGCACTCCGCAAGAAGGCGTTCTGCACCGCGGTAATCGCCCTGCGCGATCTTGAGCCATCCCCCGATGTCGAGGGAAAGGAACCCGATCGACTCGAGCGCATGGGTGTCCGCAAGGCTCCTGCACTGGTCGATGCAGTCCTGCGCTTCAGCAAAATTTCCCTCGAACAAAGCCGTCATGGCCTTGGTCAGGAAAAGCCCCGCCCGGCCGGCGGTCTCCTCGGGGATGGCGTCCGAAGCCTCGAATCCCCTGTTCACGGCCTCCCGTGCCATCGGAAAATCACCCTGGTAGAGCGCGCAGGGTATGAGGTAGATTGCGCTGGTGATTTGATAGAAGTGGTTCCCCTGTCTCCGGAAGAGCTCAAGGGCCTGCCGGAGCGCGCCGGCGCCCTGCTCGAGCCTGCCGATGAAGAACCAGGCCATGCCTATGGCGAGGAGGAGCCGGGCCCTTGTTTCACGCTTTTCCCTCCGGCTCCGTGCAAGGAGCGCCTGCGCCAGTGCTGCCGTGCGGCCCATCCGCGCGAAATCTCCCCCAATGTGGAAGCAGGATTCGATGATGCCGCTGAGCGCGAGCATCTGCCCGGGAACGCACCGGTCCCGATGGAATCCCCGGTATGCCCGCTCATAGAGCATCAGCGCCGCTGCCGGCTCGGTATAACGGCATGCAACGGCGCGCGTGAACAGGAGCCACGGCCGCTCGGCTGCGGTCTTGGGGAGGGCATGCATCCACCGGAGGAGCGTCTGGGTCCGTCCGACTGCGATAAGGTTCTGTGCGCACGACTCGATCTCGCGGAGGGCTATTTGCTCCTGGCCCGATCCGATCCAGAGATCGATCGCCCGCACCGGGTCTCCCGCGGTCTTGTACCAGCATGCTGCGACCGCAAATTGCTTATTGACCTCCCGGGAGGAGCGCTTCGTCTGGAATGTCTTCAGAAGGAACTCGCGGAAGAGGGCATGATAGCGGATGGTTGTTCCGTCGGCGTCAACGGAAGAGACAAAAAGGTTCCGGGTGGAAAGTTCCCGGACCAGTGTGGAGACCGAGGGCTTTCCATCGGGGGCGGTCTCCGGGAGGCCGGTCAGGGCCGATATCAGGGGCCTGGTGAGGTGATCGGCCACCGCCGTATCGAGCAGGAAGTCCTGCAGGTCCTGCGGGAGATGCGAGAAGACCTCCTGGGCAAGGTAGTCGAAGATGTGCGTGCGAAATCCCAGCTGCTGGCGTCCGGCAAGGGCCGCGAGGCGGTCCTGACGGGGAACGTTCGTAAGGAAACCGTGCAGCAGAACCAGCCCGGCCGGCCATCCTTCGGCGATGCGATTGACTATGGCTGCTTCGGCCTCCGCGAGGGGCATCCCGAAGACCCCGCCGAAGAGTTCCTGTGCCTCCTGATCGCTGAACTTGAGATCGCTTCCCCGCAGCTCGGCCACGCTTCGCCGCGAGCGGAGCTTTGCGATATCGAGCTCCGGCCGGATACGGGAAAGAAGCATGAAACGAGCAGCTGCAGGCGTTCCTTCAAAGAGTGTCTTGAGGATGGAACGAAGCGCCGGTGAAGCAGCGGTCAAGTGGTAATCATCGAACACGATGAGGCAGGGTCTGGTCAGGCCTCCGAACATCTGCCCGACCCAGCGGGTGATGGCCGGTTCTGATCCGCTGGCGCCATAGCGGATGCGGGGAGGCGCTGGGAACTTCAGGAAGTGCTCCGGCAGGGCGGACTGGAGGGCCTGGCCGAGGCAGGAGAGGAATACCGCGGGATCATCATCCCCGGCATCCATGGTGTACCAGACGACCGGTGTGGAAAACTTCGCAGCGTGCCCGGCAGCCAGCGTGCTCTTGCCCTGGCCTGCCTGGGCGTGAATGATCACCAGTTTTTTGTCGTCCCACGCCATGAGCCGGCTGAACAGGCGTTCGCGCTCGAGAACATGGATCGGATTCGGGGGAAGCATCTTCGTACGATTCATGACATTCTCCGCTCGATGAGTGACAGTGCTACTTCCCGGTCAAAAGGTACTGGAATGCCCTGCCAAAGTCAATCGTTCCGGCAGGGTATTTTTAGGGTATGCGCCACGGAGAGAGCCGCATCGCCGGATGGTATTTATGCCTCATAGAAAACGCAGAATCCAGGAGGCACAGCGTGGACATCAAGGATTTCGTCGCTCCCCGTGCAGAGCTTCGGCATACCTGCGATCCATGCCCGAGGACTGGTGCCCCACAACAACTGCAAGGCCCCGGACCGGACCCGCGCCGTCAAGCTTGCGCCGGGCAGGGATCGGGAACTCCAGCTCGACAGGGAGAAGTTCATTGAGCTTATTGATAAATTGAGAAAGATCTCCAAGGTCTTCGTGATCGTTGCCGCGCGAGCGATCCCGAAGGGGGCTCCATGAAGATGGTGGAGCGACATTACCGGACGCGGGGTGGCTCTTCCAACCGCAGGAACTGTACGGTCCTTCTTTCAAGATAGGAAAAGAACGGGTTATAGCGCAGCCGGACCAGGGATTCCATCGGAACGGCAAGCAGTCCCAGCTCGCCGATGAGCTCAGGCCGCCCAAGATAGAGCATGCTGTCATCCTCAGGTCGCTTCGCTCCATAGATCGGGTCATCGGGCGGGACCGGAAGCGCTATATGCGACAAGGAAAAGACGCTCGTGGGCCACCTGAGCCCGGTCTCCTCGCGCTGGACCGCTGATCCTCCGGCAGGCCTGCGCAGGGCGATGATTGCACTGCTCCGCTCATCATGGTTCGTAAGCAGGGTAACATCAAAGGGCAAGGCCTGTCCGCTGAGAAGCTTTTCCGCCGGGATACGGGCGTCCGGACGGAGCAGCGGCTCCACGTCAGCACGCCGGTTGATATCGAAGCCCACTGCTTCATGGCCTTCCGGCGCGAGACGGCCGAGGAAGACCGTGACCACTGCCGGCGCCGATACCGTCGCATCTGCCACGGACTGGAAGACGAGGGTCCGCGGAAATCCGCGGAGCGGCCCTGAGGCTGTGAGGCGGGTAATGCGCTCGTTGATGATCCTCGTAATGGTATAGACCTGGTGCCCGCTGTTCACGGCGAAGGAGACATATTTATAGGGGTCATATTCGGGATAGATATCGAACCACGCCAGCTTTTCGAGTCCCGGCATGCCGGCCATGCGCGCCTGCCAGACCGCGAGCCACGCCAGGGGGTCCACGCCGATGGCAGGCGACAGGAGGACCAGGCCGTCGACCTTTGGCAGGTCTTCTCCCTCCTGCCGGGCAAGGGCGTATTCCACCGACAGGGCCGCTCCGGTGGAAAAGCCCACGAAATAGACCGGCGTGGAGGCCCCAACGCGCTGTTTCAGATGCTTCGCCGCCAAGCGGACGGCAGCCGCCCAGTCCTCCCAGTGGACCGTCGTGAGAGCCGATGGCGCGGTGCCGTGGCCGGGCAGGCGCAGACCGACGACCCAGCATCCCCGGCGGTGCAGCCGCTCCGCGAGCGCACGCAGGGAATAGGGCGAATCGCCCAGTCCGTGGATCATCAGCACGCCGGCCCTTGGTGCGAGCGCAGTCAGTTCATACGACCGGTTCCCGTTCTCGGGATATCCCGTGGGGTCTGCAAGGCTTCCTGCGGAGTACCGGTTCAGGCGCTGCCCGCCCATCCCGGCGTTCCGGTACATCGAGCCCTTCAGCTCGCCGAACAGCCGGTCTTCAAGCTTCCGGTAGTCGTCAAGGTTGCGCACGCGCGAAACGTCGTTCCTGGTGAACTCCTCCCGGAACACCGCCGTGTGCCAGGGCTTAAGTTCAGGCTTCCGGGCGACATTCACCCACAGGAAACCGGCGAGGAGAACAAGCATCGCGCCTCCTGCACCGTATCCCAGGAAGCGCAGCAGGTGTCTCCCCATCCCCCTGACCGCCCGATGCATAGCTACCGGTCCTCCGCATCCGGGAGCGCCTCAAGCCAGGTGCATCGTTCCTGCACCTCGGGCGCGGTCCAGTCGTTCCCTATGCCCCGGGCGATGAGCGCGATGACCCTGCTGTCATTCTCATATTCCGTATGCGCCTCAATAGGGTTCGCCAGCGTGCCGGCGCCGAAAAGGTTCTTCACCTCGGCAACGTTCAGGATCACATTGGTCAGGGTCGGACAGAGCCGCGAGTCCACGTTCGAATCCAGGTAGCGGGGCGTGATCGCATAGCTCATCAGGTCGTTCGGGTCGGAGAAGGCGACCAGTCGCAGCTCCTGGACCATCCGCTCCCCAGAACGGGGCGCCCTGTCCCGGCAGATCTGCTCGATCTTGCCGCTCACCGCGGGCGCGTCCCATCCGAGCTGCAGGAGCGGCAGCTGGTTCGAAAGCATGTAGACGGTGAACCGTTTTTTTTTGAACATCTTCGCTCGGTCAGAAGAGCGCACATCGTCGATGGAGGTGATGCGTTGGAGGGCATCGGTCGTGATCCTGCTCCCGAGGCTGTGGGTGATGAAGATGTAGTTGTCATCGATCCTGCTCAGGAAGTCCGGGGCCATCATGTCACAATACTGTGTTCCTTCCTTCGGGAGGTCCTGCCACCGCTTGCTCATGAGCCAGCAGAGCGCTTGCTGCACCGAAGCTTGGATGGGCAGACGGGAGGAACCATAGTACATCACGACGTCGGGGATCGTGTCGTTCACGAAGGTTTTGAGCACATTGTTGATCGACGCCCGCCGGAACGAATACTCATCGGAGTTGTCGAACGCGATCGATTTTTTTTCCTTCTCCACGATCGGGTCCCAGGTAAGCTCGCCGACGAAGACCAGTTCCCGCGTACCCGCCTTGTTCGTGTACCGCGACACGCGGAGGACGCCGAGCTCCCTGCCCGGAAGTGCGGACGGGCTGGACAGCGTGAACATCCGGTCCCGCTCCTGCATCTGGGTGAGCGAGAACGTCCCCGCCAGGTTCTCAGCGAGACGGGTCGAATAGCCCGGAGCGTGGCTCCCGATACCGTGAACCATCAGCACCTTCAGGGTGCGGCGATCGGTCCTGGATGCAGCAGGTGCCCCCTCCTGCTCGGCCAGGAAGGGCTCAAGGCCTTCGAACGGCCTACCGCGCACGTAGCATTTCCGGGAGTCCTCCTTCTTGTGCGCTTCGAAATAGGCCTCGGTAACACCTTTCGCCATGCCCTTGCAGCCGGCAAGGGACAGACACATGCCCGCCAGGAACAGGAGGGTAAAGGAAAGGGTATGCCCCCTCATGAACGGTGTGCGCATTGAACCTGTCCCTCCTTTCCGTGCGGTAGATCCTCAATAGCTTCTTCCATCAGATGCCCAGTCCGACCGCGGGCCGTGTCCCGAGACTGCCACGGGGAATGATCAACGTCATATAGTGTATATTGTGGCGAACTTTGCTCCTCCCGTCAAGAGGCATCCGGGCATAAATGCGATGGTGATCACCTCAGGACAAAGATCTCGACTCCGCCGGCCTCCCTTGACAGAACCTTCATCTGTCCCTACAATCTAATCAGACGTATCTCACCAAGGAGGCACAGCGTGGACATCAAGGATTTCGTCGTTCCCCTTGCAGAGCTTCGGCATACCTGCGACCCGGCAGAGTTCCCCTTTGCCACGACGGAGGAGCTCAAGCCCCGGGAAGAGGTGATCGGGCAGGCACGGGCCGTCTCAGCCATCGAGTTCGGCCTCTCGATCCGGAACCACGGCTATAACATCTTTGTGTCCGGCATCCCGGGGACCGGCAGGAACACGATCGTCAAGTCCATCGTGAAGCGCATCTCGCTCGATCGGCCAGTGCCTGAGGATTGGTGCTACATCAACAACTTCAAGGACTTGGACCGGCCCCTCGCCGTCAAGCTTGCGCCGGGCAGCGGGCGCGAGCTCCAGCGCGACATGGAGAAGTTCATCGAGCTCATGTTGAGCGAGATCCCCAAGGTCTTCGAGTCCAAGGAGTACGAGGAGCAGAAGACCGGCATCCAGGAGGAGCTTGAGCGCGCCAAGGAGGTCCTCTTCGAGGACACGGGCCGCAGAACGAAGGAAATGGGGTTCCAACTGACCGTGACCCGCACGGGGATCGTGAAGGTGCCGCTCTTCAAGGGCAAGCCGCTCCAGGCCGAGGACCTGGAGAAGCTTTCCGCGGAGCAGCGGCTCGAGATGGACGACCGGGAAAAGAAGGTGGACACCGAGATCCGCGATTTCCTGTCCAAGGCACGCCAGCTCGACAAGGAGGCGCGCGAGAGGATCCATGAGCTGAACCGCAAGGTCGCCCACTTCGCCATGGGTCACCAGCTTGATGACCTGAAGGAGAAGTATGGCGCGAACCCCCGCATCCCCGACTACCTCGCCGAGGTGGAGGAGGACATCCTGGGGAACCTCAAGGAGTTCCTCGGCCAGACACCGGAGCTCCCGTTCCACATCGAAGGCATGGACCGGGCGAGCTTCCTGGAACGGTACCGGGTGAACGTCCTGGTGGACAATTCGAAGACCAAGGGCGGCCCGGTGGTAGAGGAGGCAAATCCGACGTACAACAATCTCGTGGGCCGCATTGAGCGCAAGATGCGCCTCGGGGTTGCCTTCACCAACTTCACGATGATCAAATCCGGCTCGGTGCTCCAGGCGAACGGTGGCTACCTCATCATGAACGCCCTGGACGTGCTCCGGAGCCCCTTTGCCTGGGACGCGCTCAAGCGCATCATCAAGAAGAACGAAGTCAAGATCGAGGACATCGGCGAACTGTACGGCATCGCCACAGCCGGGATCAAGCCCGAACCCATCCCGATCTCCCTGAAGATCATCATGCTCGGCAGCCCCTGGCTTTATTACCTGCTGTACTATTACGACGAGGAGTTCCGGAGCATCTTCAAGGTGAAGTCGGACTTCGACACCCAGATGGACGGGTCCCGTGAGGAGAAGGCGCGGTACGCCAACTTCATCGGCGCCATGGCCGCGGAGGAGAAGCTGCTACCCTTCAGCCGCGAGGCCGTGGCGGAGGTCATCGATTATGCGGCCCGGCTCGCCGAGAAGAAGGGCAAGCTGTCGCTCCGTTTCAGCGATCTTTCCGATCTGGTACGCGAGGCGTCCTTCTGGGCTGGGCGTGAGGGAAAGCGCACCGTGGAAACGGGTCACGTGGACAAAGCGCTGGACGAGAAGGTCTACCGGGCGAATTTGCTGGAGGAGCGGATCCAGGAGCTCCTGACCGACGGGACGATCATGGTGGACACCACGGGCGCGGTCACGGGCCAGGTGAACGGCCTGTCCGTGTACGACCTGGGCGACTTTTCCTTCGGAAAGCCGTCGCGCATCACCAGCCGCGTCTACATCGGGAAGGCCGGCGTGGTGGACATCGAGCGTGAGGCCAAGCTCTCGGGCCGCATCTACAACAAGGGGGTCCTGATCCTCTCGCACTATCTCGGCGGGACCTATGCGCAGGACAAGGCCCTGTCGCTCTCGGCCAGCCTCGCCTTCGAGCAGAGCTACAGCGACATCGAGGGGGACAGCGCGTCCGCGGCCGAGCTGATGGCGCTCCTGTCAGCCGTTGCCGGAGTGCCGGTCCGGCAGGACCTGGCCATTACCGGCTCCTTCAACCAGAAGGGCGAGGTCCAGCCCATCGGCGGCGTTAACGAGAAGGTCGAGGGATTCTTCGCGGTCTGCAAGGCCAAGGGCCTGACTGGAAGCCAGGGCGTGGTCATCCCGAAGAGCAATGTGAAGAACCTGATGCTCAAGAAGGAGGTTGTCCGGGCGGTCAAGGACGGCAAGTTCCAGATCTATGCAATCACCACCGTTGACGAAGCCGTAACCATCCTTACCGGCATGCAAGCGGGCGAGCGGCAGGCGGACGGGTCCTTCTCGGAAGGCACCTTCAACGTCCTCGTGGACAAGCGGCTGAAGGACATCGCGAAGAAGCTCAAGGCCGACGAGAAGACCGACAAGGACAAGGACGAGAAGAAGGAGAAGAAGGACGAGAACAACGACGTGCCGAAGAAAGAGCCGGAGAAGCCATAACGGAAGAGGAACGCAGAGCAGCTGGCAAGGGCGCGTAGAGGGCTCGACGGGAATGTGTGTACGAACTGCCGCCCTGTCCTTTGTGAGCGGAAGGAGTTCGATCCTGTCGTTCATGCGTGACAATGAGATGCGCACATTTGGCTGGTCCGCTTTAGTCCTTCTGTTCTTGTTCTTGCCTGGAATCCACTCGGGTTCAATCTCCGGTAGTGCCCTGGCGGAGGAGAAACGGGAAGACGCTGGGACGTCGAGTCAGCCGGTGGAATTATGGCCGGGAGAATCAGGCGGAACGTCCGCCCGGGACAGCAGCGTCCCCGCATTGGTTCCACCGACAACCGATGACAAAGGGGATGCGGGTAGGCACAAGACGCGGGAGCTGTATCTCGCCTTCTTCGGAGGACCCTCATCGGCGGGCAACACGACGGCCACGTACACCTCGACCGGCTTCCTGTTCAGCGGGCCGACGACAACGACCGTGAACATCCGGTTCAGCAGCGCCAGTGTCATGGGCTTACGGTGGGGCATGTGGGGAGCGGGCAAGTACCCCTATCTCGGATTCGCCATGGAGTTCAGCACTGTCCAGGCTGACGGCATGTCGGGCGGACCGGGAGGGGTCCCTGCGAGCGTGGACTACATCGCATTCTCCCTGATGCCGATGGTGCGGCTCCGCTTCTTCCGGACCGAATCTCTGCCGAGCGGACATGTGAACATCTATGCGGGGATCGCCCTGTCCTTTGTGCCTTCGGGCAGTGTCACGACAAATGCGTTCGATGCGGATCTGATGGGCAGCGGAACAGGCGGGCTTCTCGGCCTGTCGCTGCGATTTTCCCTTCTGGACCTTTTCGCGGAGATTCGCAGCATGAACATGAACCTGGAGGTCGATCAGCTTTTCAGCAGTGGTGATCTGACCATGAGCACGAAGGAGACCGTGTTCGGGGCGGCAGTCCGGTTCTAGGGCGATCGTTGTTCAGCGATGAGAATATGGCGGCAGCGATACGCAGCGACGCGGTTCAGTATACTCTTCCTAGGACGCCGGTTCCTGCATTCCTGCGGAGCTCAAGGTTTTAAGCATTCCCATATGCAAAATCGGGAAACATTCTGCAATACCCTTAAAATACCCCATCGTCGAAGCTGATGTCTTGCTATACTTCAAACATCCCACTAAAGCTGTAACCGAAAAGCCAAACCCGCTGTGAAGCGGGGACGGAAAGTTACGGATCTTGAACGACCAAGATGGCCGGGCTGCCGAAGGGAATAACCTTTGTGCATGCCCGGCCTTTCCATTTACCCCCATGGATCAAAAGCCCGCGGTTGCTATCTGTCTGTTAAGGAGGACGGAAAGGCAGGCAAACGCGAGATGTAGCAATAGAGACAAGGAGTGGTCGCCAACGCTGACACAATGACATAACGAAGAGGGTCGACAAAGCCAAACCCTCCGTCAGGATGGGACGGAAAGCGGCAGATCAAAGCCTGGAGGGTCGATGTAAACATGAGCGAAACAGGAAAGGACCTGAAGCTGTCGAGAAGTTCGGGTACTTGGAACGAACGCTTGCCAGGCATCATGGGCTGCATTCCTCGCTGGTGAGCAGCATTTTGCGGGGAAGCGTACGGTATGAGTCTATCTCGGCGTCACCTGGTAGACGTGCAGGTTGGCAAGGAACCGTTGGCATCGAAAGAGAGGACGACCAGTGAAACTTGTATTCGTCAACATCATGCAGGAGCTGCAGAGATTCGATTCGACGGCGTATATCACGCAGCCTCCGGTTCCCCTGGCAGTTCTGAACGCAGTCACGCCAAAGACCATTGAGACGGCGCTGCTGGACGAGCAGGCGGACCGCGTCCGGTTCGAGGGCGACGCGTTCGCGTTCTCTGTGTCGACGCAAAACGCAAGAGCGGTGTACGACCACGCCGACGCGTTGCGCGCTGCCGGGAAAAAGGTCATCCTGGGCGGCATTCATGTCACTGTTTGCCCGGATGAAGCGATGCGTCACGCGGACGCCATCGTGACCGGAGAGGCTGAAATGCTCTGGCCAGCCGTCTGCGAGGACCTTCTCGCGGGAACGCTCAGAGAGCGATACGACGGTTCCCCAACGCCGCCTTCGCAGATGAAGCCCGTTGACTACCGCTTTTTCGGGGAGCGGTCCTACCTTACACCGGCATCGCTCTTTGCCACCAGGGGCTGCAATCGCCGGTGCTCGTTCTGCGTGAGTTCTCGATATATGGGGCCCTATCGCACGAAGCCGCTGGACGTGCTCGAACAGGAGATCGATCAGCTGGCCGTACTTTATCCTGGCGCGTTTCTGCAGTTCACCGACGACAATCTTCTCGCGGATCGAAACTACGGCGCCAAGCTGCTTGCCTTGCTCCGCAGGAACAAGCGGCGTTTCGTGACCATGGTGACCGTCGATCAGTTCTGCGACAGCGCACTGATGGAGGAAATGGCGGCGTCCGGCTGCCTGGGCGTCGCCGTCGGGGTCGAGTCCCTCGATGACGACAATTGCGCCTCCGTGAGCAAGTTTCAGAATCTGCGCCAGCCGTTTGCGGATGCGGTCCGTCATGCGAATGCAAGCGGGATACAGACGGGCGCGCTCATCATGGTCGGCCTTCCTCACGACACGCCGGAGCGGCTTGAGCGCACGCTTCACTATCTCAAGCAGATCCCCTGTTCCGTATTCGACATACGCATTCTGAGGATCTATCCAAGCACGGCCCTTTACCGCGAGATGCTATCCTCCGGCGATGTGACCGAAGAGTGGTGGCTGGAAAAGGGATCAGCCTCGACGTGCAACCATTTGCTTCCGAGCTGCCTCAGTATGCATTTCAGGCAT
Organism: Nitrospirota bacterium; assembly: GCA_013334545.1. Taxonomy (GTDB): domain Bacteria; phylum Nitrospirota; class UBA9217; order UBA9217; family UBA9217; genus JAAXXJ01. The sequence continues at coordinate 15,182 of JAAXXJ010000041.1, forward strand.
GCCAGCTTCGATCCGATGCAGCTTCAACATATGGCGCTGCGGCTCATTGCCGAGCTGAACGTGATGAAACAGGACAGTGTTTCTCGCATCGTGGGCATCGGCCGCCGGGGGCACGGGCTGAAGTTCGCAGGGACGATGCTGTTCGTCCGCAAACGATTGTCCGGGCAGGCGCGAATGCTGCAGAAGCAGGTGGAGCAGGCTATGGCAATGAACGCGGTGACGACGATGGCCTAGGCGCCTGGCTGAAGCGATCGGGGAAGGCAGATCATTTACTTGTCCGTCTGAACCATCTGCGCGATGTCCCCGTGAGCAACAACGCTACCTTCTTCAAATGATCTTCGTAACCGGAGCGCAGGCTCCGGACCCTCTGAGCATGTGGACTTATTAATATGAACATCATCGGGATTGATGCAGGTTCCGTGAGTGTCAAGGCAGTGCTCCTTGATTCAGCGGGCGGAGTGCTGCATCGACAGTACAAGAACCACAGGGGCCATCCTCTTCCTGTTGCGCTGGATATCCTCAAGGCATTGGCAGGACATGATGACTGCCTCCTCGCTATCACCGGGTCGGCGGGGAAGCTCATAGCAGAGATCGTAGGGATCAAACCTCTCAACGAGATCGTTGCTCAGGCCTATGCCACGAAGAAGCTCCATCCGCACAGACCGAATTCATGGAAAAGTCCTTCATCCCTTCGCCGTCCAGCAGGATGAGCTTCGAATCCTCTCCGCCCATCTCGATGATGGTCTTTATGTGCGGATGGAGCT
>JAAXXJ010000042.1 GCA_013334545.1 Nitrospirota bacterium
CCCGACTGCCGGGAGATCTTCTACCAAGCCTTCAACAGGGTGATCGAGACAGGAACGAGGCCGGAGACGCGCGTCGAGATCGTCACGCCCCTCATCCACATGAAGAAATCGGAGATCGTGAGGAACGGTAGGGAGCTCGGTGCGCCGTTCGAGCTCACCTGGAGCTGCTACCAGAGCAGCGACAAGGCCTGCGGCAGGTGCGAGAGCTGCGCGCTGCGGTTGAAAGGGTTCCGTGAAGCGGGAGCAAAGGACCCGATACCCTATGCAGAGCAGGTTCGGGGTGCCTGATCAGAAGGTATATACAAAGCTGGTCACCAGCAGCATGACAGTCAGCAAAATGAGCACTGCCACGGTGAACCAGGTGATCACGTTCATTCGTTTTGAATTCACGAATTCGCCCATGATCGAAGCGTCATTGACCAGCCGCAGCATGATGATCAGCACAACCGGCAGGAGCACCCCATTGATGGTCTGGGACAGGAACATGATCTTGATGAGCGGCGCATTCGGAACCATGATGACCCCCGCCCCGATAACGATGAACGCCGTATAGAACCCCAGGAATTGCGGCGCCTCCCGGAACGTCTTGTTGACCCCCGACTCCCACCCGAAGGCTTCTGAAAGACCATAGGCCGTTGCCAGCGGAAGCACGAACGCCGCGAGGAATGACGCGTTCAGCAGGCCGATGGCGAACAGATGGGCTGCGAAATCACCGGCAAGCGGCTGGAGGGCCTGTGCCGCATTCTCCGCAGAATCGACGATGACGCCCGCCGGGTGCAGGATGGTCCCGGTGCTGAGCACGATGAAAAAGGCGATGAAGACGGTCATGAAGGAGCCGGCGTAGACGTCGAACTTGGCATACCGGTACTCGTCGATGCGGACACCCTTGTCTACTACGGCTGACTGCAGGTAGAACTGCATGTAGGGCGTGATCGTCGTCCCCACCATCGTGATAAAGAGCAGGAAGTAGTCCTTGTCGAGCCGGATGTGCGGTATCATGATCTGCCTGGCTACCTCCCGCCACGGAGGGTCCGACATGACGCCCGAGAACACATAGGTGAGATAGATCAGGCTGATGGCGATCAGGAACCGCTCGACCTGCTTGAAATTCCCCTTCACGACCACAAACCAGACGACGAATGCCGATATCGGCACGGAGACGTTCTTGTGCACGCCGAAGAGCTCCATGCTCGCCGCGATCCCGGCGAACTCGGCGATGATGACGGTAACGTTCGCGAACACGAACAGCGCCATGATGGCGAGCGTCACCCGGATGCCAAACTGTTCCCGCACCAGGTCGCCGAAACCCTTTCCGGTCACGACCCCCATCCGCGAAGACATTTCCTGGATCACCGCAAGGGCGAACGTGATGAGAATGAGCGCCCACAGGAGCCCGTAGCCCTCGCGCGCACCGACAATGGAGTACGTGGCGATGCCGCCGGCATCATTTCCCGCGTTGCCCGCGATGAACCCCGGCCCGATCACGGACAGGACCGTGAGAAATCGGTTGTTCACGAAGGTGTTCTTGATGCGCTCAAATAGTCTCACGGATCGACCTCATCGGCGGCGGCCACATTATTACGTTGGTGAGGATTGCGGACATCGGGCTGCTGACGCGGAACTGCTTTGAACCGGCCGGACTACAGTTTCCTTCTTCTCTTTCGCGATGCCGGCGGAAGGAGAAAGTCCACAACGTCGTCCACGGTCACGATCCCGCGCAGCACCATGTTCTCGTCGACGACGGGAGCGGCAAGCAGGTTGTACTTCGAGATGAACTCGGCCACGTCCTTCTGTCCGGTCTCCAGCGGGAGCGTCTTGACCGGTGACCTCATGATGTCCCTGATAAAGGTCTCCGGCCTGGCGAGGATCAGGTCCTTCAGCGTCACCACGCCCATCAATCGCTCATCGTCATCGAGGATATAGAGATAGTAGACGGTCTCGACGTCGGGAGCCTCGAGCCGGAGCTCCCGGATGGCGTCCTCGACGGTCATGTCGGGCGGAAACGCCAGGTATTCGGTGGTCATGAGACCACCTGCGGTGTCCTCTTCGTGCTCGAGCAGCTCCCTGACCTCTTCAGCATCCTCCTTTTCCATGAGGCCGATGAGCTCCTTGGCTTTGTTCTCCGGAAGATCGCCGAGCACGTCCGCTGCTTCGTCTGGCGGCATTTGTTCAAGGATATCCGAAGCCTTTTCCTTGGACATGTCGTCGATAATGTCCGCCTGCACGCTGGGCTCCAGCTCGTGAAGGGCTTCAGCGGCGGTCTCTACGTCGAGGGTCCCGAAGATCGCGGTCCGCTCCTTCTGCGAGACCTCGCTGATGATCTCCGCGAGGTCAGCGGGGTGCAATTTGGATGCCTTCTGTCGTGATATGGTCAGGGTCAGCCGGGAGAGCTTGGGTTCGACCGGCTGGAGGTAATGCCAGCCGATAAGGGTGTTCGGCATGCGGTACCGGAACAGCGACAGGAACCATTCGCCCCGCGATTCGAGGCCGAGCCGCCTCAGGATTCCCCGGAGGCCGATGTCGACGGCGACGAGACACATTTTGCCGCTCACGTCGCCCAGCCGGAGGTCGTTGACGCGCACAAGCTTGGCGCCGTTGATGTCCACGATCTGTTTGTCCAGGAGGTCGCGGCTGATGAGGATGTCCGAGGGAGCCGGCACCGAGGGTTGCAGGTCCTTTCGCAGCACGTTCACCGAGATCACGCGCTTGTTGAACAAGTTGACCTGGTCCCAGGGGATGAGGAAGAGCTGCTTCCCGGAGACCGCGATGAGCGTTGTGACCGCGGGAAAGGGATCACCAAGCCCGACCATGATATCTTTAAGCTTCCCGATCTCTTCCCCTGTTTGGTCGAGCACCGGCTTCCGATACACGTCGCTGATAAAGATATCTCCGGCGAAAAATGGCATGCTGCGCTCCGGCTCGGTGCTGAAGGGGATGAACGTGTCGGGCTGATTATACCAGCGGTCGGGTCCAAGTCAAGGAAAAACCCGGTTTCTTGTGCTACAATACGCCCAGAGGTGTCTTCTCTGCTGCGGTACCTGCAGCTGGACCGGAGCAGACCGCCGCTAGGATTCTATAAATCCTGAAAATAACGATATTAATAAATTTAAGGTGATAGAGACGGGGGTTTCTGCTATATTTTTTCATCGAACCGCAGGACCACAGCAGGAAAAGGAGACGCGACCATGCCGGACAAGGCCATGAAGGACATAAAAAAAGAACTCTACCTTCTCATGCACAAGGCAGAGCAGATGCTTGAGCTCACCGAGGACGCTTTTATGAAGAACAAGGTCGGGTCCCTGGACCAGGCAGAGTCCCTCGCCCAGGAGATCCGGAGGCAGGAGGACGCCCTTACCGAAAAGCTCGCCAAATTGGCGCCGTCCGACAGCGCTGCCCGCGCCATCCTCTCCGTTCCCGTGCACATCGAGAAGATCGCCGTCAGCATCGAACGCGTTGTCAGCAATGTCCGGATCAAGATCAAGGAAGGCCTGCTGTTCAGCGACAAGGCCATCCAGGAGACCGGCAGGATGCTCACAAAGGGCAAGGAATTGCTCAAAAAAGCGGGAGAAACCATGGTGACCGCATCTCCGGAAAGCAGGGAGACCGTCAGGATCGACAGCGACGCCATGATCAGGATGTCGAATGACTTTGCCACGGCCCATGAGGACCGCCTGGTGGCCGGTGAATGTTCCCCCAAGGCCTCATCGAACTACCTGTGCATGCTCTACGCATTCGAGGACATGGCGTCCCACGCAAAGGATGCGGTCAACAAATTATCGGCCAAATAGCCCAGCTCCCGCTCCAAACGCTCCCCGCCTGAGAGCACGTGCTCTGTTCCCGCTCAGTGTTTGAAGACCCGCTGGCCGGTATAGACCATAGCGACCTTCGGATTCGCCTCGTTGCAGGCCGCGATGGACTCGAAGTCCCGGTCTGAGCCGCCCGGCTGCACGATAGCGCTCACTCCCTGCTTGATACCCACGTCCACACCGTCCCGGAAGGGAAAGAACGCGTCCGACACCATGACCGACCCGATGAGCCCGCCCTTGTCCTTCTTCGTCTGCTCGTCGATCTCCCGGAGCGCTATCTTGTCGCGCTTCCCCTTTTCCGCCTCAAGCTCGAACTCCTTGTAGGGGATTCCGTACTTCCGGAAGCAGAGCGCGTCGGCGTATTTGGTGTAGGCTTTGAAGATGGCGATCTCGGCAACGCCCACGCGGTCCTGCTCCCCGGTGCCGATCCCCACGGTGACGCCATTCTTCACATAGATGACCGAATTGGACGTGATCCCCTGCTCCACGTTCCAGCCGAAGAGCATGTCGTCATATTCCCGTTCCGTGGGCTTGCGATCGACCTTGTACTCCTGCCCCTTGTAGGTCGTCTTCGCTTCCTGGAAATCCTCTTTCTTGCTGATCGCGTTCCGCTGGGACTGCTGGACGATAATGCCGCCGTCGATCAGCGCCTTGAACTCCACCGTGCTCATGTCGCGGTATTTGGCAAGGTCGCCGATCTTTTCGAGCCTGATGATGCGCAGGTTCTTGCGTTTGGAAAGGATGGTAAGGGCGCCTTCCTCATATTCGGGCGCGGCCACGACCTCAAGATAGTTCGCATTGGCAAGCTCTGCGGTTCGCTTGTCCAGTGGCCGGTTCACCACCAGGCAGCCGCCGAAGGCGGCGATGCGGTCCGCCATGTTGGCCCGGTCATAGGCATCGAACACGCTCGTCCCGTAGGCGGCGCCGCAGGGGTTGTTGTGCTTCAGGATCACGACGGCAGGACGCTCCATGAGGAACTTCAGGATGTTCAGCCCGTTGTCCAGGTCCGTGAAGTTCGTCTTACCGGGGTGTTTGCCCGCCTGGACCATCTGCTCCTCGGTGATGGCGCTGACCAGGCCGTTCCCGGGCTCGATGAATCTGGCGCCTGCGAGCACCAGGTTGCCGCTTACGAGCTGGTACATGGCCGCCTGCTGGTCCGGATTCTCGCCGTACCGGAGCCCCTTCTCGATGAGCTGTCCATCGCCCTCATCGAGCTTCCATGTGCGCTTCCGGTAGACCAGCTTCTGGTCCCCGAACTGGATGGTCATCTCGGGGGGGAAATTGTCGGCCATGATGGTCTTGTACATCTTCTTGATATCGGCCAAGGGATCCTCCTGGTTTTCATGAAATAACGAAGCGTGGACAGCCGCAGGGGACGCACCGGGAGCCAGCAGCATGTTTCCCTGTGCGCCGGAGGGCCCTCCTGCAGGTCTTCCCCCACCTCGTCTAGACTTTATCCACGGCCTTCTGCCCGAGCAGCCCGGAAGGCCTCAGGAGCAGCGTGATGATCAAGACAAGGAACGCGAAGGCGTCCTTGTACACGCTGGAGATGTAGCTGGCCCCGAAGTTCTCGATAAGGCCGAGCGCGAAGCCTCCCAGCATGGCTCCAGGGATGCTGCCGATCCCTCCCAGTACGGCAGCGGTGAACGCCTTGAGGCCTGCCGTATAGCCCATGAAGAAGTGGACGACGCCGTAGTACAACGTGACCATGACCCCTGCTACGGCAGCAAGGGCCGATCCTATCATGAATGTCATGGAGATGACCCGGTTGATGTCGATCCCCACCAGACCCGCCATGGTCATGTCCTGGGAGGTTGCCCGCATGGCCTTGCCGAGCCTCGTCCGGGTGATGAAGAGCTGAAGGCCGACCATCATGAGCAGCGATGTCCCGAGGATAATGATCTCGACCGGCGATATCTTTGCGCCGAAGAGGACGAATCCTTCGAGGGTGATGATCTGGGAGAGATACTTGTACTCCTTTCCCTGGGAGAGCATCACCATATTCTGGAGGATGATGGACATTCCGACGGCGCTGATAAAGGGAGAAAGCTTGGCCGCCCTGCGGATCGGCCGGTAGGCTGTCCGCTCGATCATGGCGCCGTAGGCGGCGCAGAACAGCATGGAGAGGGAAAGGGTGATGGCCAGGGTGGCCGCGATGCCCAGGGACGGCATCCCCGGCGCGGTCAGCCCGCCGAGCACGATGATGCCCAGATAGGCGCCCAGCATATACACCTCACCGTGGGCGAAGTTGATGAGCTGGAGGATGCCGTAGACCATGGTGTACCCCAGCGCCAGCAGTGCGTATACCGCGCCAAGGGCTAGTCCGTTGATGATCTGTTGGGCGAACATGGTTAGGAGAAGACCGCAACACCGGCCCCATCGTGAACGTCACCCTGTCGGGCCCCTTCACGGAGATCCGGACGGACGGGGTCCGATCGATACGTCCACACTTGCCGGGGAACGGATGGCGGCGGGAACGTACGGCCCGATATCTTCATGCCGGCCTCATACGTCCGCTCAGGGCAGCTGCTTGAATGTTCCGCCTTTCACTTCCCAGACGACGTACGGCGCCTTCGTCACGTCACCGTTCTTGTCAAAGGAAATGTCGCCGAACGCGCCTGTGAACGTGTTCTTCGCGATATACTCAGCTACTTTCGTTCCCTCGGTCGTTCCTGTTTCCTTGATGGCCGTCAGGATGATGTTGGCAGCATCATAGGCATAGATCGAGTAGGGGCCCGGTTCTCCGTATTTGGCCCGGTATCTCTCGTTGAAGGTCTTCGCTGTCGACAACCCGGAGGGGTCCTTGCCGAACGTCACGTAGGTCCCCTCGGCTGCTTTCCCGGCGATGTTGATGAAGGTCGGATCATAAACACCGTCCCCGGTGACCATCGGGATGGTTAGACCCAGTTCCTTGGCCTGTCGCACGAGGCGCGCGGCCTCGGGATAGATCCCGCCGAAGAAAAACGCCTCCGGCTTCTTTTCCTTGATGGCCGTCAACACCGCCTTGTAGTCCGGGTCCCGCTGCACGATCCCTCCGAAGTAGACCACTTCCGTACCCGTGCCCAGAGCCTTCTTGAAGTAATCCGCGAGGCCCTGCCCGTAGGCGGTCTTGTCATGGATGACAGCGACCTTTTTCGGCTTCAAGGACCGCAGGACGAACTCTGCAGCAACCTTGCCCTGCTGGTCGTCGGTCCCGCATACCCGGAACACGTTCTTGAGCCCCTGGAGCGTGAACTGAGGGTTCGTCGTGGCAGGGCTGATCATGACCATGTTCGCGTCGTTATAGTACTTCGCCGCCGGGATCGAGCAGCTCGAGTTCCAGTGTCCCACGACCGCGACCGCCTTCTGGTTGATGAACTTGTTCGCAATGGACACCGCCTGCTTGGGATCCGCCTGGTCGTCGCCGGCAAGCAGCTCGATCTTTTTGCCCAGGACTCCACCCTTTTCGTTCCATTCGCTTACGGCGAGCTCCGCGGCGTTCCTCAGATCAATGCCCATTTTGCTCTGGTCGCCCGTCATAGGACCGGCAGCACCGATCCTGATCACCTTGTGGTCCTGTGTCGTGCACCCGACCATCAGACATGCGGCCGCACAGATCGCCAGAGAGAAACCGGATCGCTGCACCATAGCTTGTTCCCCCTTCAGAACCAATATTATGAAACCAGCATCCTTTGAATGCGATCCACCATCCCGCGCGCCGTCTCATACGGGTCCGGAGCGGCAAGAATGGCGCTGATGACCGCAACACCGTCAGCCCCTGCCCTGAGCACCTCGTCAAGGTTCCCGCTGTTGATACCGCCTATTGCGATCACCGGGAGCGTCACGGCCTTCCGTACCTGGCGGAGACCCTCGATGCCCTGGCGCGGACCGGCATCCTTCGTCCTGGTCATGAAGATGGGGCCGAAGCCGATATAGTCCGCGCCGGCGGACTGTGCCGCCCTGGCCTGCTCGACGCTATGTGTGGATACCCCTATGATCCTGCTGCCGCCCATGAGCTTGCGCGCAACTTCTACAGGCAGGTCGTCCTGTCCCAAATGAACACCGTCAGCGTCCACGGCCATCGCGATGTCGGGATGATCATTCACGATGAACGCCGCCCCTGAACGCCTCATGAGGACGGCAAGACGGAGGCAGGTCCCGTAGATGGCTCTGCGGGTCCCGCTCTTGCTCCGGTACTGAAATAGCCGTACGCCTGCATCAAGGGCGACCTGCGCGGCATCTTCGGCACCAGTCCTCAGGAGGTCTGCGTCAAGGATAAGGCACAGGCCCCGGATTTCACTGCTGCGGATTATAGTAACGCTCCATGAACTTGGTGGAAATGTTCCCGGTCTGGAAATCCTCTTCCGCGAGGATCCTCTTGTGCAGGGGAATGGTCGTTTTTACCCCTTCGATGATGAATTCGTCCAGCGCCCGCTTCATCCGCATGATCGCCTCATCGCGGGTGTCGGCATACACGATGAGCTTCGCGATCATGGAATCATAGAACGGCGGAATGACGTATTGGGTGTACGCTGCCGTGTCGACCCGCACACCGGGCCCTCCCGGAGGATTATAGGCCGTGATAGTGCCGGGAGAGGGCGTGAATTTCACCGGGTCCTCGGCGTTGACCCGGCATTCGATGCTATGGCCCCGGACCGTCACCTGGTCCTGCGTGAAGGACAGCGGCATTCCCGATGCGACCCTGATCTGCTCTTTGACGAGGTCCACACCCGTTACCAGCTCGGTGACCGGGTGCTCGACCTGGATCCGGGTGTTCATTTCCATGAAGTAGAAGCTGCGGTCCTCATCCATGAGAAACTCGATCGTTCCCGCGTTCCGGTATTTAACGGCCCTCGCCAGCGCCACGGCCATGTCCCCCATCCGCTTCCGGAGCGGTCCATCAACGACGACCGATGGGGCCTCCTCGATGAGTTTCTGGTGTCTGCGCTGGATCGAGCATTCTCGCTCACCAAGCGACACGACATTGCCCTTCTCATCGGCCATGACCTGCACTTCAATGTGCCGAGGCTGGGTGATGTATTTTTCAACGTACACGTCGGCGTTGCCGAACGCGGCAAGCGCCTCGGACTGTGCCATGACGAACGCGGATGCGAACTCCGGTTCTTCAAAGACCACCCGCATGCCCTTGCCCCCGCCTCCGGCAACGGCCTTTATGATGACCGGGAAGCCAAGCTCGCGGGCAAGAGACAGGGCGTCGGCCTCTTCGGTGATGACCCCGGGGCTGCCCGGCAGGATGGGCACGCCTGCCTTCTGTGCAGTTTCGCGCGCCTTGGCCTTGTCACCCATGAGCTTGATGCTGTCCGGGCTCGGCCCGATGAACTTGATGCCGGCCGAATTGCAGACCTCGGCGAAGCTCGCGTTCTCGGCCAGGAACCCGTATCCCGGATGGATCGCCTCGGAGTCCGTGATCTCGGCAGCGCTGATGATGCTGGGGACGTGGAGATAGCTGTCGGCGCTCTTGGGAGGTCCTATACAGACGCTCTGGTCGGCAAAACGGACATGAAGAGAGTGTGCATCTGCGGTGGAATGCACGGCCACTGTCTTGATGCCCAGCTCTTTGCACGCCCGGATGATGCGAAGTGCGATCTCGCCCCGGTTGGCTATCAATATTTTCTTGAACACGAAGACACCTCGGTGTCGGTCAGATTTTATATAACGCGTCTTTCGTGACCGCGGTCTATGCCGGTTCGATCACAAAGAGGGCCTGACCGTATTCCACGGGCTGGCCATTCTCCACAAGGGCCTGTACCACCTTACCTGCCGCCTCGGATTCGATCTCGTTCATCAGCTTCATTGCCTCGATGATGCAGAGGACCTGGCCTTTTTTCACCACATCGCCCACCTCGACATAGGCAGGCTTATCGGGCGAACTGGACCGATAGAACGTGCCGACGATGGGCGAGGTGACCTTCACCTGGCTGACGGGCGCTTCGGCCGGCGTCTTCGGCTGTTCGACGGAGGGCTTCACCGGTTCGACGATGGACGGAGCCACGATGGCGGATGGCGGATACTCCATGCGCGGCATGGACGGGTGGAACGTCACGTCCCCGCCCTTCCGGAGCCGTACCTTCACGCCCGAGCGTTCGATCTCCAGCTCGGAGATATCGGTGTTCTTGAGCATCTCAATGAGTTCTTTCAACTCTTTCAGATTCATGATTGCTCCTTTTCGTAGACCGCAAGGACCGGCGGTGTCGCGGAGGTCGCTGCCGGGCCAGGCCTGCGGCTGATCAAAGATACCATCACTGCTTGACGCGTTCGATGAACGTCCCTGTCCGGGTGTCGACCTTGATGACATCGCCTTCGTTCAGATAGAACGGCACTTTCACCACAGCACCGGTCTCCAGGGTGGCCGGTTTGGAGCCTCCCGAGGCCGTGTCACCCCGTACGCCCGGGTCGGTCCGAGCGATCGCGAGCTCGACGAACATGGGAATGTCGATGTTGATAGGCTGACCCTTGAAGTACAGCACCTTGATCTCCATGTTCTCTTTCAGATAGCTGATGCTCTCGCCGAGCTGTTGTTCGCTCATGGAAAGCTGCTCATAACTGCTGGTGTCCATGAACACCCGGTCCTTGTCCGCTGCGTACAGATACTGCATGGTCTTTTCCTCAAGCTCGGGGACATCAACCTTCTCGCCTGACCGGAAGGTCCGGTCGATGACGTTCCCGCTCTTCAGGCTTTTCATCTTGGTCCGGACAAAGGCTCCGCCTTTGCCCGGCTTCACATGCTGGAACTCGACGATGATATACGGTTCACCGTCGATCTCGATCTTCAAGCCGTTCCGGAACTCTGCTGTCGATACTGGCAATTCCTGATTCCTCCTCGCGTGCGTTCTCTGTCTGATTGGTCCGTATTCTGCGATCACAGTTCCCGGGGCAGGCTGGTCAGGACCCGGTGGCCGTTGTCCGTCACCAGCACCATATCCTCGATCCGGACGCCGCCCCAGCCGGGGATATACACTCCGGGCTCCACCGTGAACACCATCCCTTCCCTGATATCTCCTTTGGAAAGGGCCGCGATGGTCGGCGCCTCATGGACCATAAGGCCGATCCCATGTCCGGTGGCATGGCCGAACTGTTTTCCACGGCCCGCTTTTTCGATCGTAGCCCGGGCTGCCCGGTCGATATCGACGCAGGCTATGCCGGGACGAACAGCATGAATAGCGTTCTGCTGCGCGCTCAGGACCAGGCCATGGATCTCGCGCTGACGCGCGTTCGGACGGCCCACGCACACTGTCCTCGTGATATCACTGTAATAGCCGTCCGCCTCGGCGCCGAAATCGAATGTCACGAGGTCGCCGGCACGAAGCCGCCGGCCTGAAACCGAAGCGTGGGGCATGGCGCCGTTCCTCCCGGAGGCAACGATGATGTCGAACGCCGCTCTTCGCGAGCCCTTCTCGCGAATGAGCATTTCAAGCCGAAGCCCCAGTTCTTGCTCGGTCGTGCCTGCCCGGATGCGAGGCCTCAGTTCGCGGAAGGCCTCTTCGGCCCGTCGGATGGCCCTCCGGATCAGTGTGAGCTCGACTGCATCCTTCTCCCGCCGGATCTCGGCAACCGGGTCCTTCATCCCCCGTAGCCGCAGTTTTTGTTTCCTGAGCGCTCTCACACGGTCCAGGGTCATCGAGGATTCGTCGAACCAGAGTATATCGGTGCCAAAGAGATCGGCTGCTGCCTTGATCGTCGATACATGGTCTTTCTTCTGGATCAGCAGCCTCGTTCCCGATGTCTCGGCCTTTGCCTGTTCCTTATAGCGGAAGTCGGTGATCAGCACCGTCCTCCCGGAAGTTCCCATGAGAAGGCTCCCGGCCGAGCCGGTGAACCCCGTCAGGTACCGGACATTCTCACGCTGCGTCACGAGCAGGGTATCGATGCCCCGCTCCCGCATGATCCTTCGGAGCCTGGCGATCCGCTTCGCCTCCTGCCGATTTTTCTTCATTTCTTGTTCGCGCTCAGGGCGGCGTGGACAGCGGCGCGGAGCCCGAGCAGGTAGCTCTCGATACCGAACCCAGTGATCTGGCCGAACGCTACACCGGAGATGTAGGAGTGATGACGGAATTCCTCGCGGCGGTAGATGTTCGAAAGGTGCACTTCGACCGTGGGCATTCCTGTCGACGCGATAGCATCGCGCAGAGCGATGCTCGTATGAGTATATGCCCCGGGATTGATCACAAGCGCCTGGCACGTACCCATGGCATCCTGGATCTTTTGGACCAGCTCGCCCTCATGGTTCGACTGGAAGAACGTGACGTCCGTACCGAGCTCTCGGGCCAGCAGGGCAAGACGGCTGTTGATCTCTTCCAGGGTCACCGTGCCGTAGATGTCGGGCTCCCGTTTTCCGAGAAGGTTTAGGTTGGGCCCGTGGATGACAAGGACGTTCATGGTCCTCCCGCAAAATAAAAAACTGCCCGGGGCAGTTTTCGGATAGTACTCGCTCTACGTGAATGATGGTTCAGAATTCTTTCAGCAATTTTGGCACAGACATCCGGAGGAGGAACCTGCCTTTTCCAAAGTTACCGTCTGGCTTGATGATCAACACCATGAAGTACTCTTCATTGAGACGTCGCAGCATGATCATGGCCCTATCCGCTATGACCGTGACCTCTCTGGTGGAACCGAGCTGTGAAGCCTGTGATCCTCGTTCGATCTCCTTCAGGAGCGTGGCGTACTCGACCGTCATGGACTGCAGGTCGATCTCCTTATCCAGGGTGAATTCCTCTACCGAGATGCCATCCACCCCTACCACGAGTGCGCCCATTGCCCCCTCAGTTCCCTGTACGACCTCTTTCAGAATATCGGCAAAGGGCATTATGATTCTTTCTCCTTCATGATATTCTTTAACCACGACTCCAGACGATCGATGGTCTCTTTTCTTCTCATCATAGCCGCTTGGGGACTACGCGCATCGGTACTGTCAGGGACGGATTCCGTGACAGTCTTCTGAGGTGCGGTCCCCGAGAGGGACGGTTCAGGAGACCTCGGGACCTCGTTTTTCAGCGCGCGGGACGCTTCCGTCGAGGCCTCGACCGCAGGCCGCGTTTCCGATATTGCTTCCGATCCCGCGGGCGTATACTCTCCCTTCCCCGGTACTGCTGTGGCTAACCCCTCAACGCCGCTTTCCGCGGTGCTGGCCATGGCACGAAGCTCCTCGAGCTTTTGCTGCAAAGCCTTGTTTTGCGGCTGCTCTTCCAGCATGCCCTGATAGATCTCGACAGCTTTATCGTAGAATCCCTGCGATATGTAGAGCTCGGCAAGGGTGTCTGTATTCAGATCGTCGCCGCCCTCATCGCCCGCTGCTGCGGTCTCTGCCGGCTTGCTCTCCTCGGGCGGTATGAACGTCTCCGCGCCCCACGATACTGCCGTCAGGTCTTCGGTACCCGTTGACGCCATAGCCGGTGCTTCACTCAGATCGAATGCGGGCATTTCGGCGGTCTCTGCGGCCTGGCCAGCAGGCTCCGGCTGAAGCATCGCTGCGTTCTCGGCAGCAGGCGCCTTGACCTCCGGCGCAGGACCGGGCTGTTCGAGATGTTCGATCTCAACGATCTCTTCGATGACCTCTGCCTCATCATGGGCCGGGGGCGCAGGTGGTGGCGGCGCTGCAGGCCGGGGCTCTGCGACAGGCTTTGCGGGCGCAGCCGGTGCTGAATCTATCTTGGGGACAGCGGGGGCCGGTGTTGGTGCCTTCTGCACAGCTGGGGGAACGCCTGGCGTTGATCCCGCCGGTTTTGCTGCTCCTGAGGATGGTACCGGACTCGGTTTAAGCGGCGCAGCAGGTGCCGGCGCGGATTTCGGAGCCGCAGGCGAAATCAGTGCTTTCGGCCGGGGGACCCGCGCAGAAATATCCTTGCCGGCCTCGAGGTCGGCAAGCAGCGAAGGGAGTTCCTTGTCACTGGGATTCAAGGCCAATGCCGCTTTGTACCGCTGCAGTGCATCACCGCTCCTGCCCTGGAGTACATAAAGATCCCCCAGCTTTCGCTGGGCGAGCAGGTTGTCGGGAATTGCTTTGATGACCTCTTCAAGCTCCTTCTGGGCGCCGGTCAGGTCTCCCTTGTCCATCAGGAGCCTTCCCAGGAATGACCGCGCAGTGACATAGCCGGGGTTGGACCTGAGCCCTTCCGTAAGGACCTGGATGGCCATCTCAAGATCCCCAGCCTTCTTGTGCTCTTCCGCCAGCGGCACGAAAAGCTTCGATTTGGGGTCCTTGGCGATCCGCTCGGTCAGTTTCGCTATTTCAGAGGTTTCTTTCTCCATAAAAAAAGGAACGCGGCGAACTTACGAATTGCAAAATTCTACCAGAAATCGCGTCCGAAAGTCAAGTTAAAGCCCTTGATTTTTCTTGAGTTCTACGACTGCGTCCATGATGCGCGCTGCGAGTTCTGTTTTCGTCATGTGAGGTAGCTCTGTGATCTTCCCTCCGCGTTCCATCAGGACCGCCTCATTCATGTCTGATGCGAAACCCCTGCCCGGCAGCCCGATCGTGTTCGCAACGATGAGGTCGAGATTCTTTTTCTTGAGTTTGTATCCGGCGTTCCTGATGAGGTCGTCCGTCTCGGCCGCAAAACCCACGAGGACCTGCCCCCTCCTTGCGTCACCCAGGCCTTGCAGGATATCCTCGGTACGCTCAAGTGTAACGGCGAGGGACGCCTCCTCCTTCTTGAGCTTGCGTTCGAAAGGCTCCTTTGGCCGGAAATCCGACACGGCTGCTGCCATGATGATGATCTGGCACTGGCTAGCATGCTCCCGAACCGCGCGATGCATCTCGGCGGCGGTGGTGACCGATCTGTAGTTGACGCCCTGGGGAGGATGCAGATGAGTAGGACCGGAAATGAGCATTACGTCTGCACCGCGGTTCCGCGCCTCTATAGCAAGCGCATAGCCCATCTTCCCGGTCGACGGATTGCTGATGAACCGAGCTGCATCGATCGGCTCTCTCGTAGGCCCTGCCGTCACCAGGACAGTCACACCGGCGAGGTCCTTCAGAGAAAGTGCCGCCTGCACTGCCTGGACGATGCGGTCCGGCGAAGCAAGCCTGCCCTGCCCGCTCGTCCCGCACGCAAGGGCGCCGATATCAGGCTCTACGATCCGGATGCCCGCTGCCCGCAGGCTCCCGACATTGCGCTGCAGGAATGCGTTCCGGAACATGCGTTCGTTCATCGCAGGCGCGATGATGACCGGGCATTCGGCCGCCATCAGCGCGGTCGACAGGGCATCGTCGGCGATACCCGCTGACAGTTTCCCGATGATGTTCGCCGTGGCCGGCGCAACCAGGGCAAGGTCAAGCCCGTCGGTCACGGCAATGTGCCCCATCGGGCCCCAACCATCTTCACTGAACTCATCGGTCAGCACCGGCTTCCCGCTGAGCGCGGAGAACGTCAGCGGAGCTACGAAACGTGCGGCGTTCCGGGTCATGGCGACCCGTACCTCTGCGCCCAGTTCCATGAGCTTCCGCAGGACCTCGACAGCTTTGTAGGCGGCGATCCCTCCGCTCACCCCGAGAAGGATGCGCTTGCCGGACAGCATACCTGGTCGTTCCACGTGCTACTCTTCCGCTTCCCCGGTGTTCTCCTCGACTTCCTCCTCCGCGGACGGCTCTGCCTCGCCCTCGGCGCCTTCGACCTCTCCGAGATCGCCCTCTTCCTGAGTGTCCGTCAGGTAGGCCGAAAGTTCCTTCCGGATCTCCTCTTCTTTCGCGGAAAGCTGCTCTTCGAGCTTCTCCTGCTCCTTGCGCTTCCGAAGTTCTTCCTTGGCGACCTTCGCTTCCTCGCCCACAATGATCTTATAGGACCCCAGCAGGCTTTCTTCGAGCGCGACGGTCGTGTCCTTGATGGACTTCGATGTCACCAAGGGCGCCTCTCCTCCGGAAAGTTCGCGCACCCGCTGGGACGCTATGTGCACCAGTCGGAACTTCGAGTCTGCCATCTTCTGGTTGATCTCGATCGGCAGCGATATGATGTCTTCTGCGTTCTTTGTCATGGTTCTCCTCCCTGATATTCAGCGTTTATATTATCTCAACAGGTCCTCGATCCAGTCGTTCCTGAGCAGTTTGGTACGGCAGCGTTCGGCTACAACAATCGAGCGG
>JAAXXJ010000309.1 GCA_013334545.1 Nitrospirota bacterium
AGCTTGCGCCTTCCACAACTCGCGCTTGTTCTTCAAACCGAACGCCTTACATACCTCGGTCTCAGCCTTTATTCTCTCTCCTCTCCAGGGGTGAGAGGGAGCGTCATAGGACCGGCGAGGGAACTTCGGATCTCCCATTTTAACACCTGCTCAATTCTTCACTTCTTTTCGGCCGGTGCAGCAGCGCCACCAGGCTGTTGGGCCTTCTGCCTGCTGACTCCCATTGTAAGGCCAGTCCGTCCGTTGGACCGGGTCTTCTGACCACGAACCTTTTGTCCCTGCTCGTGCCTTACGCCCTTGTAACAGCGAATCATCTTCATGCGGTTGATGTCGTCCTTCCTGGTGACATCGAGGTCCACGCCCTTGATTCCGGTGCCCTTGACGATCCCGCGGAGCGTGTTCCCCAGGAACAGGATGACCCCGCCCATCTCCCGAAGGAAGGCCGAGGTCTTCTTACCGATCAGTTCGAGCCAGGTGGCCATGGTATTAACCCATTCAACGTTCAAGGAGCAAGGTTCAAGGTAATCATATGAGCTTCGGCTCAGTTGATCGCAATCGCGTCAAACGTTGAACCTTTAACCTGAACTTTGAATTTATATGATGATCCTCGGCACTCTGCCGCTGATCCCGCAGAGCACCTCGTAGGCGATCGTGCCGGTCCTCGCGGCGATGTCATCGGCGGTGATCCGCTCGTTCTCCTGTGCGCCGATGAGGACTACCTCGTCGCCTTCCGCGACGCCGGGGACATCGGTCACATCCAGCATGGTCATGTCCATGCACACCCGGCCCGCGACGGGAACGCGCACGCCCCGCACGATGGCCTCCCCCTTGTTGGACAGCCCGCGGCTGTATCCGTCGGCATAGCCAAGGGGGATGGTGGCGATCAGGCTCTCCCGCTTCGTGACGAAGGTCCTGCCGTAGCTGATCGGCACCCCTGCGGGCACCCTTTTCACGAATGCGATGCGCGTCACGAGACTGAGCACGGGACGCAGGTCTGCGCCGACCCCGCTCTCGAGGGGATTGTACCCGTACAGCATCAGCCCCGGCCGGACCATGGTCAGGAGTGCGCGGTCATACTCCAGCACCGCGGCGCTGTTGGCCGCATGCCGGAGCGGGATGGTGATCCCCTTCGCCTCGAGGGACCTGATGAGCGATTCGAAGCGGTCCATCTGGGCCCGTGCGAACGCCTTGTCGCGCAGGTCAGCATCGGCAAAGTGGGTCATGAGCCCTTCGACGGCAAGGCCGGGGAGCTTGCCTACAGCCGCGATGAAATCGACGGCCTCTTCAGGCGAGAGCCCGATCCTGCCCATGCCCGTATCGATCTTCACATGGACCCCGAGCGTCCTGCCCGTCCCGGCCGCGACATCCGAAAGAGCCCGGGTCATGGCAAGGGTATACACGACCGGCGTGAGCTTCGCGCTTACGATCACCTCGGCCTGTCCGGGGAAGACCGGCGCCATGACGAGGATGGGGGCCGTAATGCCGGCATCCCGGAGGTCCCGCCCCTCCTCCACCAGCGCCACTCCGAGCATGTGGATGCCCAGTTCGACGAGCCGCCGCGAGACCGGGATGGCGCCGTGGCCGTAGGCCTGGGCCTTGACCACAGCCAGGACCTTCCGGTCTCCGATGCGCCGGGCCACTTCCCGGTAATTATGGGTAAGTGCGTTCAGGTCGACCGTCGCCACGGTGGGGCGGTCTGATGAAGGATGATCGGCCCGTGAGGCAAGAGGCGAGCAGACATACTCTGATTCAGTGTATGGTGCTCTCATTGATCTCCTCGAAGCTGTTGGTCGCGGGCAGGATATCGATCTTGTCGAACGACTGTGCGCACTCCATGCATTCCCAGTGATGGATCGTCCAGTACTCGAAGTCCAGTTCGAGGCTGTAGTCGTCGTCCTGATACAAGTTCGTCCCGCCGCAGAACGGACACATGATCGGTTCCATCGCTCGCCTCCGATCCCCGTCCGCCGCGAGCCGGCCGGCACGGGGATCTGCACAAACCGCGTTAAATGCGCGAATTCAAAAAAACTTTAGCACAGCAGGGTCTTTTTTGCAAAATGTTTTTTGGAACGATGGCGGCCGCGTTGCCCGTCCGTGCCCCTGCTTTTTTCCTGCGTCAGCGCTTTACTTTCACCCCGCACCTTTGCTATAATTGGCGCCGTACGGTTGATGCGGCGCGCCGCTGTACGTTCCGCCTATTCTCGAGACATGGGGGGTATCGATCATGAAGGTACGGGACCTGCTGGATTCAAAGGGAAGGGACATCGTCTCCATTGATGTCGACAGCTCGGTGGATGATGCTATCCGCTCCATGAATGCCCGGAAGATCAGCGCCATCATGGTGACCGAGCAGGGCAAGACCGTGGGCATCTTCACGGAGCGCGATGTCGTCCGGAGCTACATCAACTCCGGGGGCAAGAGCTTCAAGGAGTCCAAGGTCCGCGACGCCATGGTGACCAACCTGATCGTTGCAGTGCCCGACGACGAGCTGGGCGATATCAGCTCGATCATGGTGGAGAAGAACATCCGCCATCTGCCGGTCCTGCACAACGGCCGGGTCATCGGCATGCTGTCCATCCGCGACATCATCCAGACCCAGGTAAAGAAGCTCACCGCGGACCTGCATTACCTCCGGGACTATATCGCCGGCTGAAGGTGCCGTGGCGCTCCTGCCGCAGAACGCGCTTATCTGGCGGCGAGGTCGAACAGGCCCGCCGCCGTTGCTTTTTCCCGAATATCCTTTTCCACACCATACTCTCCCGCACCCGTAATTTTGACCCGGTCTTTTTTTTCATTGCAAAAAAAACTTCCTATGGTATTATTTATCGGTTTATAAAATATTCTTATGGAAACCACCCTCGACAACATCATCAAAAAGCACCGCGAGACCGGCGGCAACGTCATTTCCCTGCTCCAGGACACCCAGGAGGCCTTCGGTTATGTGCCGAAAGAGGCCGTCCAGTATTTCTCGGACACGCTGGGCATCGCACCCAGCCGGTTCTACGGCGTCGCGACCTTCTACGCCCAGTTCCGCCTGAAACCGCGCGGCAAGCACGTGGTCACCGCATGCTGCGGCACCGCCTGCCACGTCCAGGGCGCCGAGCGGCTGCTCAACAGCGTCAAGCTCGAGCTCAAGCTCGAGGGTAACGCCGACATGACCGCCGACGGCCTCTTCACCCTCGAGAAGGTCAACTGCGTGGGCGCCTGCGGCATCGCCCCCGTGGTCATCATAGACAAGAAGGTGGTCGGCAAGGCCACGGCGGACAAGCTCGTCAAGGAGATCCGCGCGGTCAAGAGCGCGTCGCATGAAAAGAAATAGCGTCGAGATACGGGTCTGCATGGGCACCGGCGGCATCGCGTCGGGGAGCACCGAGGTGCTCGAGGCGTTCCGGCGGGAGCTTGGCGCCGCGGGCATCGAGGCCTCGGTCCGGGAGAACTGCGCGACCCACCAGGTGGGCTGCCGGGGGCTGTGCGCCCGCGACGTGCTCGTGGACGTGGCGGTGGGCGACGAGCGGACCACGTACCAGTACATCAAGGCCGACATGGTCCCCCGCATCGTGCAGGAGCACGTGCTCGGGAATCAGCCGGTCGCGGAGTGGCGCGTCGGTGAGGAGTACGACCGCTTCCACCAGAAGCAGGTCAAGGTCGTCCTGGCCGACTGCGGCCGCATCGACCCCGAGGACATCGAGGCCTACCGCGCGGTGGGCGGCTACGAGGCGGCGCGCGAAGTGCTGCACTCCTGGTACCCCGAAGAGGTGATCGACGAGGTCAGGCAATCGGGCCTCCGCGGACGCGGCGGCGCGGGCTTCCCCACGGGGCTCAAATGGGAGCTTGGCCGGAAGGCCGCG
>JAAXXJ010000310.1 GCA_013334545.1 Nitrospirota bacterium
CGTTCTACCGTGGCGTGGTCAGCACGATCTCCGGGCTGCTTCCCGGCGGATCGGTCTCCGTCGAGGTCTATGCCGACAAGACGACGACCGCCGAGAAGATGCTGGCGCAGGGAAGGGAGATGTTCGGTTGGGTCCCGAACGCTCACATCAAATTCCCGACGTCCCGCGAAGGGCTGAGGGCCGCGCATGAGGCGGTCAAGGCAGGGCTTCGGGTCAATTTGACGCTGGTGTTCTCCCAGGAACAGGCGGCTGCAGTGTATGCGGCGACAGCCGGCGCGAAAAAAGGACAGGTGTTCCTCTCGCCGTTCATCGGCAGGCTGGACGACGGCGGCGAGAACGGCATGGACCTTATCGCCAACATCCTCAGGATGTACCAACAGGGCGACGGCCATGTGGAGGTGCTGACCGCGAGCGTGAGGAGCCTGGACCATTTCCTGTATGCGCTCAAGCTCGGCTCGGACATCATCACTGCTCCTTTCGACATCCTCAAACAATGGGGCGAGAAGGGGCTTTCGCTCCCCGGCGCCGGCTATTCCTATGACGCGAAGGGGCTGAGGCCGATCCCGTACCGGGACATCGGCCTTGCGAAGACCTGGGACTCCTACGATATCCGCCACGAGCTGACGGACAAAGGCATGGAAAGGTTCTCGGCGGACTGGAACGCCCTGATCGGCTGAACCTATGGACACGATGAACACCCAGTACCGGACCATCAACGCGTGCGAGATTGAGATGCCGGGGCCCAGCTGCCTGGTCATCTTCGGCGCCTCCGGAGATCTTACGAGACGGAAGCTGATGCCCGCCCTGTTCCGCCTCTTTGCGAGCGGCATGCTTCCGGAGCGGTTCTTCGTTCTCGGGACCGGCAGGGACAGGATAGGAGCGGACCAGTTCAGATCGACCATGCTCGCGGCGGTGAAAGAAGCGCTGCCCGGACCATTTGACCGGAAGGCATGGGATGAATTTTCCGCCAGATTGTACCACACCGCCTTCGACTACCGCGATCCAGAAGCCTATGGCCCGAGACTGCGCGACCTGCTCCCCCGGCTCGAGAACGAACACCAGACCCAAGGTTCACGCATCTTCTATCTTGCCGTGCCCCCGGAGGTCTACGAGGACATCATCCGGAACCTCGGAGCGGCGGGGCTTGCACGCGAAGGCATGGGAAGCAGCAGGATCGTGATCGAAAAGCCCTTCGGACGTGACCTCGATTCCTGTCGCCGGTTGAATCGTACCGTCCATGAGCAATTTCAGGAACGCCAGATATTTCGCATCGACCACTATCTGGCGAAAGAAACGGTCCAGAACATATTAATGTTCCGGTTCGCTAATTCCATCTTCGAGCCGCTCTGGAACCGGCGGTACGTGGACCATGTCCAGATCACCGCCGCCGAGACCCTGGGCGTGGAGCACCGGGCAAAATACTATGAATCGTCCGGCGTTCTCCGGGATATGTTCCAGAACCATGTGCTGCAGCTGCTTGCCATCATCGCCATGGAACCGCCGCCGGCGTTCGAGGCCGATCTGGTCCGCGACGAGAAGGCCAAGGTCTTCCGGTCCCTCCGTCCCTTTACCCTCGATCGCCTCGAGGACTCCGTCGCAATCGGGCAGTATGATGCGGGAAGGATCGGCGCGTCGCCGGTGCCCGGTTACCGGGAGGAAGAGGGAGTGTCCGGCACATCGACCACTCCCACCTTCGCCGCGATGAAAGTGTACATTGACAACTGGCGCTGGAACGGCGTACCTTTTTACCTCAGATCGGGAAAGCGGCTCGCAAGCAGGAGGACGGAAATTTCCATCCACTACAAACAGGTCCCGCATTCCATGTTTCCCAATTCTGTCGGCGATCCCATTGACCCCAACACACTCGTCCTGCGCGTGCAGCCAAACGAAGGCATGAGCCTCGCCTACCAGGTCAAGTTGCCCGGGTCCAAGGTCTGCCTCAATCCCGTGGTCATGGACTACTCCTATCCAACCGGCGCAGAGCTCACTGCCTATGAATGGGTGGTCCTGGACTGCATGCTCGGTGACCATATGCTGTTCACGCGGCAGGACGGGGTCGAGCAGACATGGTCACTGCTGACACCGGTCATTGAAAAACTGGAGGCAATGATGACAGCGGACCGGATCCCGCGCTACGCATCCGGTTCGGCAGGTCCCCCCGAGGCCGCAAGGCTTCTCGCGCAGGACAAGAGACAGTGGAGACCGCTTTAAGCCCGCCTTCCGGCCGCAATGTCCGCGTGCTCCGGGATGTGGCGTCGCACGGCCGTGACGCGGCCTCGCTGGTCCGGTCGGGCGCGTTTATTCAAGCATAAAGGCCGATCGGGGCCGTCCGGAGGGTGTGGGACGTGACGAAGAGGTTTCGAACGTCTTCACCTCTAACGGTAGAACCTTGCCAGATGCTTCGGAGACACCCCCCAACAGTACAGCGTCTGGAGCATCCAGTTCCTGAAGGTGGTGAACAGGATGCCTTCCCGTTCCCAGCGCCGCGCCGAGGTCAGAGCCTTGTCAGGGATGATGCAGATGACGTCGCCCCGCCTGCGGATGCGCCGCATGAGCTCCACATCCTCCATGATCGGGAACTCCCGGTACCTGCCGATCCGCTCGAAGTATTCCCTCCTGATGAAGATCGCCTGATCGCCGAAGGGAGTGCGGGTGATCCGTGTACGCAGCGCGACACAGCGTTCGGTGATCCGGAAGATCTTTCGGGCCGACCTGATGCCCAGATCGAAGCACCCTGCCATGTACGCTGCTTCCTGAAAGGCTTCCTGTATGCGCGTGAAAGCGTTCCGCGGGAGAAGCGTGTCGGCATGGAGGAACAGGAGGATGTCTCCTTCTGCGAGGGCGGCGCCCCTGTTCATCTGAACGGCGCGGCCCCGCCCGCCAATTGCCGTGACGACGCCGGCGTCACGGATGGTTTTAATGGTGCATCCCGCGGGATCGCCGTCCACGACGATGATCTCGACGTCCTTGCCGCCCTCGAGGTCGCGAAGTTGGGAGATGAGGCCACTGATGCCTCCGGCCTCGTTCAGGACAGGGATGATGACGGAGATCGCGGAGTTCGTGTTCTTTGAGCGACGCATGCTATTTTGTGGGCAGCGCACGAATAAATCTAAAAACGGCATTTGACACCGATCAAATCGGATAAGAGTCGGATAACGGCGGATCTGTTCTTAAGAGAAAGTTTCAACATCCCATGTCCCTAGATCTATTCGTGATAATTATGCCATTCGTATTAGGATTATTCCCTTCGAAGAGATCGCGTGGTCAATGTCAGACAGTATGTCGTTTCATCGGGTCTCAGCTATGCCATCGCCATAGTGGTCCTTCTCCGGATGGATCTTCGTGATCAGCGAGGTATCGAATATCTCGTCCCGCTCCGGTTCCCGCTTGATGTATCCCAGCTCCTTTAGTGCTCTGACGAAGTCCATGGTAGAGGAAATGTATCCCCCCGTGAGAGCGGCGCAGTACTTCGGGGAGACCCGGAGGGTCTCGAGCACGAATTCCCGCCCGACGATCCCCACGTGGTCCGCGATGGCCTGCGCTGCCTTGGAAGGATCGCCCCTGAGCATTGCTTCGGCCTCTTCATGGGCCTGCAGGAATCGCTCGACGGTCTCACGATGGTCGCGGAGGAACGAGCGGTCAACGATGATGCCGTAGCTGGGGTTCTGCGGCCAGAGCTTTGCCGCGGGAACAAGGACCCTGCCGCCGGCGAAATGCCTGATCGCAACTGCAAGGGCAGGGGTGCCGAAGGCTGCAGCCACTTCGTCCTTCGCCACGGCCTCGGTAACCAGGTCCGCCCAGGGATAGTTCACGACCGTGATGCTCCT
>JAAXXJ010000043.1 GCA_013334545.1 Nitrospirota bacterium
GTCCTGAAGGTGGAATCCATCCTGCCGGAGAACCAGGTGATCCTGACCGTCGGGATCGGCATGGTGCTGGCAAACCTCGCCACCATCATCTTCCAGTCTGACTACCGCCAGACGCCGGTCTCCTACGGCACCAAGGCCTGGTACCTGCGCGACTACTGGGCGGGCTCGCCCGTGGACATCTCCCTGTCCATGCCGTGGACCGTCTCCTTCACCATGGCCCTGCTGATCACCGGCGGCCTTTGGTTCTTCCTGACCAAGACGGACACGGGCAAGTCCATCCGCGCTACGGCGCAGGACCTGGACGCGGCCCAGCTCATGGGCGTGAACGTGCAACGCATGCGCGTCATCACCTTCGGCCTCGGCTCGTCGCTGGTCGGAGCGGCAGGCTGCCTTTTCATTCCGATCTACTACATCTATCCCGACATCGGCGGCCAATTCACCCTCATCTCCTTCGTCATCACGATCCTGGGCGGGCTCGGCTCCACGGTTGGTGCGATCATCGGCGGCCTGATCCTCGGGCTCTTTGAATCGCTCACGGCGACTTACATCGGCATGGGCTGGGCGCCCGTCGGCCGGTTCGTGATCTTCGTCGCCGCGCTCATCTTCATCCCCGGCGGCGTGGCCTCGCTTCTCAGGAGCAGGAAACTGGGAAAATAATACGTTTGACACTGAGAACACTGAACCAACAATTCCTGCGGTTTAATTATCTTGTTTTTGTCGTTTCATAATTTGTCTGTGTCATCAGTGTCTAACTAAGCATTTATGAAGAAATATCTTACCTACATAATTCTTGGCCTGCTCGCGTTGCTGCCGCTCCTGGGCCTGAGTTCCTACGTGATGCACATCCTGATCCTTGTGATCATGTGGTCCGTCATCGGCATGGCCTGGAACCTCCTCTCCGGCTATTGCGGCCAGGTCTCTTTTGGCCACGCGGCCTTCTTCGGCGTGGGCGCCTACACGGCCGGCATGTTGTACAGTAAGCTCGGGATCTCGGGATGGTGGGGCTTCCCCACAAGCGTGTTCGTCGTCACCCTCTTCGCCCTGGGCATCGGCTACATCTGCCTCAGGCTCCGGGGCCCCTACTTCGCGCTGGCTACGCTTTCCATGGGCGTGATCTTCCGGATCGTGGCCGAGAACCTGGTCGGCGTCACCGGCGGCGACCTGGGAATCATGCTGCGGGAGCGCACCTGGATTGATAAGACGTGGTACTTCTACATCATCCTGATCGTTGCGGCGGCCACCTATTACCTGGTCCGGAAGGTCATCGAATCCAAGCTCGGCTATTACTTCGTCGCCATCCGCGAGGACCAGGATGCGGCCGAATCCCTCGGCATCAACACCACGAAGTACAAGACCATCGCGCTTATCCTGAGCGCCGTGATCACGGGCTTTGCCGGCGTCTTTTACATGAACTATATGGGTTACATCGATCCCAAGGTCGTGTTCGCCCTCCATGACATCTCGATCATCACCATCATGGTCGTCATGGTAGGCGGCGTGGCAACCTTCTGGGGTCCGGTCGTCGGCGCCATCATCATGGTGCTCCTGGCCGAGATGATCCGCTCCATCCCCACGCTCGGCACTGCGCACCACACCTTCTTCGGCATCCTGCTGATCGTCATCATCATCTTCCTGCCCAACGGCATTGTCGGGGATTTCGCCAAGGTCAAGAAGCTCTTCGGGGCGCGGGGGTCGAAAGCATGAGCCTGCTTCAGGTCAAGAAGGTCTCTCGCTTCTTCGGCGGGCTCGCCGCGGTGAAGGACGTCTCCTTCGAGGTCAACAAGGGCGAGATCGTGGGCCTCATCGGCCCGAACGGCGCAGGCAAAACAACGCTGTTCAATGTGATCAACGGCTTTTACGCACCGTCACGCGGAGAGGTTCTGTTCCGGGGCAGCCGCATCTCCGGGCTCAAGCCCCACCAGATCTGTCAGCAGGGCATGGCCCGGACGTTCCAGGTCGTGAAGCCTCTCCAGCGCATGTCCGTGCTCGACAACGTCATCGCGTCGGCATTCCTCCGCGCCAAGAACCGCATTGAGGCGGCAGCCATCGCGGAGGACACGCTCAAGTTCACCGGCCTGTACGACGACCGCGCGACGATCTCCAAAGGACTTCCCCTCGGCAAGCGGAAACGGCTCGAGATCGCCCGCGCCCTCGCCACTCAGCCCGAGCTGCTGCTCCTGGATGAGTCCTTTGCCGGCCTGAACCCGGCCGAGTTGGACGAGTCCATCGGCATCATCCGCAGGATCAAGGGAAAAGGCATCACCATCATGATCATCGAACACCATATGAAGGTGATCATGTCCATCTCGGACCGCATCGTGGTCCTGAGCTACGGTGAAAAGCTTGCCGAGGGAACGCCTGGCGAGATCGGCAGGAACCCTCAGGTCATCGAGGCGTATTTGGGAGAAACACAGAGTGCTTGAGGTCCGCAACATAGACGTCTTCTACGGAGACGTGCAGGTCATCTGGGACATATCCTTCAACGTAAAGCGGGGCGAGGTGGTCGCGCTCATCGGCGCGAACGGCGCGGGCAAATCCACGACCTTGAAGACCGTCTCGGGCCTCCTGAAGCCGCGAATGGGATCGGTCTCGTTCAACGGCGAGGACCTCTCATCGGTCGAGGCTTTTCACCGCATCGACCGCGGCATGGCGCTCTGCCCCGAGGCGCGCCGGCTCTTCGTGGAAATGACCGTCGAGGAGAACCTCGATATGGGCTCGCTCCGCGGCGAAGCAAAGCAGAAGCGGGCCCAGACGAAGGAGATGGTCTACACCCTGTTCCCCAGGCTCAAGGAGCGTCGTGCGCAACTTGCCGGCACCCTCTCCGGCGGCGAGCAGCAGATGGTGGCGGTTGGGCGGGGCCTCATGTCGCTCCCGAAGCTCCTGATGTTCGATGAGCCGTCTCTGGGGCTGGCACCCATACTGGTGCGCGAGATCTTCGATGTGATCAAAAGAATCCGCCAGGAAGGCACAACGGTCCTGATCGTGGAGCAGAATGTGAAGCAGACCCTTGCGATTGCGGACCGTGCTTACGTTCTTGAGCATGGACGCGTGTCGATGCAGGGGGCGGGTACGGACCTCTTGAACGACCCTCACGTCAAGGCGGCGTATCTAGGATTGTGATAGACTCAAGGTAGGGAGGCGGCCATGTACGTATCCGACTGGATGACGAAAAAGGTAATCACCGTCGGGCCCGACGATTACCTTTCCGATGCAATCACGCTGATGCGGGAAAAGGGCATCAAACACCTCCCCGTTGTGAAAGGCGGCCGGGTCAAAGGGATCATCTCGGACCGGGACATCAAGGAATACACCCCCTCCAAGGCAACGACCCTCGATATTTACGAGCTCCACTACCTCCTGGCGAATATGAAGATCAAGGAGCTCATGAAGACCAAGGTCATCACGACGGCCCCCGATACCCCCGTGGAAGAGGCCGCCATGGTCATGCTCGACCAGAACATCTGCTGCCTGCCCGTCGTGGACAGCGGCAGCCTGGTCGGGATCATCTCGGACAAGGACATCTTTCACGCCATGGTGGATATCACGGGCGTGCGCCACGGCGGCCACCGCATCTGCGTGACCGTCGAGGACCGACCGGGCACGATCCGGGAGGTTGCTGACATCATCCGCAAGCACGGCTTCCATTTGCAGGGGATCCTCACATCCTACGAAGGGGTCAGGGAGGGATTCCGCAAGATCGTGATCCGGACCACCGAGATGGGCGATTTCAAGGGATTGAAGGAAGATCTGCTGGACAATTACCGGAACGTCCAGATCACGAAAGGATAGCGCGCACGCGCACCGAACTTATGGCAAAAGCCGGGGATATGTTCCCCGGCCTTCTGTATTCCTGCCCCCATGACGATGGTGCGGTCACGCCGCCTTCTTCATTGTCCTCACGCTGAACTTCTTCTCCAGCACATCCAGCTTTTCCACGATGCCCGTATACTCCAGCTCGTTCATGGGGAGCATGGCGGCCCCGAAGAACCCCTGCCTCCGCATGTCCATGGCCTTGTCCGCCACATGGTCCCTCACCCGGTCCCAGAAGGGATGGTCGAAGGCATCAATAGGCTCGGTCAACTTGCCGTCTCGGATGCAGAACGTGGCGCAGCTCACGATGGGCGGGCCGTCAAAGTAGCTGATCGTGGTGTTCAGCTTCACGGGCATAAGCGGCATGTTATGCGAGCCCCGCATACAGCCGGCGACAAAGTGGCCGAGGGAGAAAGGCTGGAGCACCTCGCCCGTTGCCGGGAAGTCCATCTGGCTCCGGACGAGCATCACCGGGTCGTCCTTGCCCGTGTATTTCCCGGCGATGTTGTGGAGCCGCGACGTCGCCACGGAGACCGCCTGCGTGCCCGCGGCACGGGACCAGACCGACTCCACAACGAACCGCTCCGCGTCACGGAGCAATGTCGCGATGTCATACAGGTCCTCCGGCGCATTCAGCTCGATGACCCGGTCGCCTTCGGTGTGGTTCACGTCCATGATCACGAACTTGAAGCCTTTCGCCAGCTTGGGAGACAGCATCAGCCCCGGCGTGTTCATGGCGTCGCCAAAGGCAAGGTAGAGCGGAAGGTTATAGGCGCCAGGGTCGGTCTTGTCGGCGGCAAAGAACAGGAAGGGCTCTCCCGGCCGCTCCTCGAACTCCATCTCCGTGACCGCAGGACCCATGCCGTGAACATTTCCGGAGAACGCATCCTTCAGGAGGTCCTGACCAGCTCCGTACAGGCCCTGGGCTTTCGCGACTGCGGTGCCGGCAACGAACGCATCCCACGCCAGCTTGTGAACATGCTCGTTCCCTTCACCGTTCGCATGGGTCATGAGTATGGCCACGTCGTCCCCGGTGTAGCTTACATAGCTGTCGATCAGTAATCCCCTGCCCTGTTCCTGGATATGCCTACGCACGGTCTCCAGCAGTTTTTCCGAAGGCGCAATATGCCCTCCCACGGATCCGATATCGGCCTTGATGACGCTCACCGTTATCTTCATGGCGGTCCTCCTTCCGCATGACAGTTGCAGCTCATTGAAACTCATGCCCCTGGCTCGAAATAGCTACTTATATGATAGCACTACTTTGGAGGATTCGGATGACAGAGCGTAGGTTGCAGAAGACTGCAATGGTCGGTCCCTCTGCCTGCGGCACAAAACAACGCGGAGCGACAACAGCGCTCCACGGTGCTGATCTGCAAGAGGAATAGGGATCTTCTTTACCGGCGTGGGCGTCAGGGAGCTCCGTTGAACTTCCACAGGGTCTCGAAGTTGCAGATAATGAGGTCCGGTTCGCCGGAGCGGTCCTTCACGATCTCTCCCCGTGCATTCAACGTCAATAACAGGTCATTCGCTTTGAGCAGCGATCCGTCATAGCCCGCGTCCTTCAGCCGCGCGATCACCTGTTCCAGGAACTCCCTGCTCTGCTTCTCGTCGATGAGGTTCCGATGGACGGCCTTGACCAGGTCGACGGGTGTGAGCAGCTGGCCCTCGTGTTCCGGCACCCAATCGTCCGGTCCGTTGTAGTATCCTCGGATGGTGATGTAGTTGTGCTCCGCTGCCAGCACGGGAATGCCGTCTATGTCCACGATGTCCCGGTGTGACTGGTACCGGCGGGGATCGACCGACATCTCCACCTTCAGACTCCCGGTCACATAAATGGCGCGCACGTTCACGGCGTGGATCCCCCGCCCGTTCAGGTCCTGGGAGACGGCGGCCTCTTCAAAGGGGCTATTGATGCCCTGGCGCCTGATCATTGCCATCTCCTTAGAGCTGAACTTGCTGTCCGTGGGGAACTCGCCGACACGGGAGGTTTCCCAGACGAGGTGGATGTTGTCCTTTGTGACCGTGTAGAAAATCTCGTTGAACTCCGACAGGCTGAGCGATGGAGTCTTCCGCCAGCGCTCCGGCAGGAAGTAATCGAAGAGCCGCCCGTTCCTGCCGACGACCCACATGCGGCCGCCGGTGCTTTCCGCGTGACCGAAGACATACGGCACACCGAGGATCTCCGTCCGCGACAGGTGGGACGGCAGGGGTGTGGGCTCTAGCCGATCCTTCATATCGTCCAGGTAGGAATGCCGCCGCGTCGCCTTGACCCGGTCCTCGTGGTCCGGCGTCCGGAAGAGCAGTTCGTAGTCGATAACCGAGTACTTCCCCACCTCCAGCAAGTGGTAGATCAGGTCCACCTGCTTCCGGGCTGCGGCGGGATCGCCTTTCGGGCCGGCCTGCTCGATCCGAACACAGTCGTCCTCCTCGATGATGACGTGCTCGGGCTTCATGTCAGCCATGAGGTATCCTTTGTACGTCAGGTCTCCGAGCGCCTTCGTCTGCATGGTCTTGAGGTGATGGACGATATCAGGGATGTCGATCTTGATGTGCTCGAACAGCTCGACCAGGTTCTTGCCCCGGATCCACTCGTACACGAGCTTGTACTGCTTCAGGATGTCGAGGTCCACGCCGGGGTGGCGCGCCTGGATTCGGTTGATCTTGGACCGTGATCTGCCGCTCTGCCATACCTGCATCCGCTGAGGCGGCACGTAAATGGCAAGGGGCCGCTGCACCTTGACCCACTGGAGCTGCTGGCCGAAGTATTTGTCGCCCATTTCCATGACCAGGGCGAATTCTTCCCAGGGGCTGTTGAACTCTGCGCTCATGAACTCCTGCAGGGTGTGGGTGTTCAGCGGGACGTCCTCGCCGACCCGGTTGTGCTTCACCACCAGGTCAAGGCTTGTGCCGTTGATCTGCCGGGTCGGGACGCGGTAGACCGAGCTCGTCCCCAGCAGCCGTACGCGGTGCTTCGCGAACCAGCTTTCCTCGTACCAGTTCTGGATCTCAAGATGCTCCTGGTGGGGCTCGGCGAACCGGGTGAGATAGAGGTCGCCGCCGTCCTCAGTCTTCCGATGGAGGTATACGACACCTAGGACGTTTACAAGGGAGGTGTTTTGGGAGGTTGTTTGCATCTCAAAAAAGGGGCTTCGCCGTTATGAGTGGGCATCGCATGCCCTGGCTGTTCTTTTTTCTGCGCCAACATTAAGGCCCCCGCAGTGCGCTGCAGGGAATCTTTGATCCTCAAGGTAAGGTAGTCATCCCCATTGCCAGCTCATCTCGCAGCTAACTACGGGGAATGCGCTCGCCCCTGGCTTCAGGCATGCGGTGATGCAGGACCGGGTCAACACATGGCTGAACGCTGCGTATCCGCGAGGGGAAGCGCGGCCGGAGCAGGATATCTGGTAACGTACCTCGATGGTGAATTGGCATGCCAACAAGGCTGAGCGATGAGACGCCCAAAAAAGAACCAAATCCCATGATCTGTTTGGCTGGCCTATGGGCTTCAGCAGCCTGCTGTTGGCGGAGAAGGTCCCCTACATATATGGACTATGGACGCGAGGGCGTCAGGGACGCGGGAGCATATAGGACCACGGTGCTGTCCCCTCAGGCGCTTCGTGTGCTCTCTGCTCAGGTGATCCGATCGAACGGAAGTCGATGCTAACCCAACCGCTTCTTGAGCTCCTCCAGCTGCTTCTGGAGGCGGGCAGGCAGCCGATTCCCGAAAGTCTTGAAGTGCTGCTCGATGTCCGGTACCTCGGCTTTCCACTCAGCAGGGTCCACCTGCAGGAGTGCACGTAGGTTCTCCTTCGGGAGGTCGAGGCCCGAGAGGTCCA
This sequence comes from Nitrospirota bacterium, assembly GCA_013334545.1. Lineage (GTDB taxonomy): Bacteria > Nitrospirota > UBA9217 > UBA9217 > UBA9217 > JAAXXJ01. The sequence goes on from JAAXXJ010000043.1 coordinate 7,650, forward strand.
GATCGCCGTCCTTCGGCATCAGACCGATGGGTGTCTCCTTCGCACCGACCTTCCCGTCCAGGCGGTCGCACATCCACTTGAGGACGCGGCTGTTGTCGCTGAACCCGGGCCAGAGAAATCGGCCTTCCGGGCTCTTCCGGAACCAGTTCACATAGAAGATCCGCGGGGCCTTCACCCCGAGTGTGTCGCCCATGGTGAACCAATGGGTGAAATAATCGCCCATGTGGTATCCGCAGAATGGCTTCATAGCGAAGGGATCGCGCCGGAGATTGCCCACAGCGCCGATGTTCGCCGACGTGGTCTCCGACGCCGCGGTCGCGCCGAGGAACACGCCGTGGTCCCACGAATAAGCCTCGGACACCAGCGGTACCACGCTGCTCCTCCTGCCGCCGAAAATGATGATGTCGATGGGCACGCCCTCGGGATTCTCCCAGTCCGGACAGATGACCGGGCACTGCCGGGCCGGCGCGGTGAAGCGCGCATTCGCATGGGCGGCATCCTCGCGGTTCGCCGGCGTCCAGTCGCGTCCCTTCCAATCGATCGCGTGGGCCGGCGTGGGCCCGCTCATGCCCTCCCACCACACGTCGCCGTCGTCCGTCAGGGCGCAGTTCGTGAAGATGATGTTCTCCTTCAGCGTATCCATGGCCATAGGGTTGGTGTCGTAGGATGTACCGGGCGCGACGCCGAAAAAGCCCGCTTCGGGGTTGATGGCGTGCAGCCGGTCGTCGTTCCGGATCTTCATCCAGGCAATGTCGTCGCCGATGCACTCGCACTTCCAGCCCTTGAGGGACGGCTGCATCATGGCCAGGTTCGTCTTGCCGCAGGCCGACGGGAACGCGGCTGCAATATGGTAGCGTTTGCCTGCCGGGTTCGTAAGCCGCAGGATCAGCATGTGCTCCGCCATCCATCCTTCCCGCCGCGCCATGTTCGATGCAATGCGCAGGGCGAGGCACTTCTTCCCGAGCAAGGCGTTCCCTCCATAACCCGAGCCGTAGGACCAGATCAGGTTCTCCTCGGGGAAATGGCTGATGTACTTCTTCTCGATCGGCGCGCAGGGCCACGCACTGTCCCGCTGCCCCTTTTCGAGCGGTGCGCCGATGGAGTGGAGACAGAGGACGAACTCTCCGGTTGTCCCCAGCACCTCGAGCACCCTCGTCCCCACGCGCGTCATGATGTGCATGTTGCATACCACGTAGGGACTGTCGGTCAGCTCGACGCCGATCTTCGAGATCGGCGAACCGATTGGCCCCATGGAGAACGGGATGACGTACATCGTCCTGCCCTTCATGCAGCCCTGGAACTGGCTCCGCATGGTCTTCTTCAACTCATCGGGACGGACCCAGTTGTTCGTGGGGCCTGCCTCCTCCTGCGACCGCGTGCTGATGTACGTGCGGTCCTCCACGCGCGCCACGTCGCTGGGGTCGGTGCGGAAGAGGTGGCTATTGGGCCGCTTTTTGAGCGGGATCGCCATGCCACGCTCTGTGAGAAGCGCCATCATCCGGTCGTACTCGGCCTTCGTTCCGTCGCACCAGTATAGAGAATCCGGCGTGCAGAGGTCGGCCACCTCCTTCACCCAGGTATTCAGCTTCGCGTGCTTAGAACCATTCATCATGAGGGACTCCTTGTGTGCTTACCGGAAGCGCCATGCGCGGTATTCCGAGAGGAATATAATAGGACATTCCTGTGGGCGCGTCAAGAGCTCAGGCAGGTGCCGTCGGACATGCTGATGAGAGCGGGAAGGATATCGATCCTGTTGCGCCGGTCCCGCTGGGGGGGTATGATGGTGCTGAAAGATAAGGAGGGCGCTGTGGGAGACCTACGGGAAACGATCCAGGAGGCGGTCAGGAATGCCGCGGTCGGCGGCAGGTTGTCGTGCGAGAAGGCCCACGAACTGCGGACAAAGCTCGATGTCCCCCTGCAGGAGATCGGAAGGATCTGCAATGAGCTGAACATCAGGATCAAGGACTGCCAGCTCGGCTGTTTCTGACGGCCTAGGGAAGCCCCTTGCGATCGGTGGCGCTCGCGGCGGGCATCCCGCAGCCTTCAGCGTAACAGACGACGCGGTTCTTGCCGGCCGCCTTGGCTTGGTACAGGGCGATGTCCGCCTCGTTGATAAGCTCCGTGATGGACTTCTGCTTGTCCCCTGACATGCAGGACACACCGAGGCTGACGCTGACGATCTCCGTTGGGTGGCTTACCTTCACGGTAAAGGGGTATTCGTCGACCGTCTTGCGGACACGCTCCGCAACGGCCTCGGCCTCTTCCATCGTGGTCTCGGTCAAGAGGATCGAGAACTCCTCCCCGCCGTACCGGAAGCAGATGTCGGTGCTGTCGGTACGGCATGCTGACCTGAGCAGCGGCCCCATCTGGGCGATCAGTCTGCTCCCCTCCAGGTGTCCATACCGGTCATTGACCCGCTTGAAATCATCGATGTCGACCATAATGAACGAGAATGCCCTGCCCGTGCGGATCTTTCTCCGCACTTCTTCGGTCAGCTTTTCCATGAGCACCCGATAGTTCAGGAGGCCGGTGAGCTCATCGACGCGGGACAGCTCGAGCGTCTTCCGGAAGAGCTCGGCCTTCTCGAACCCCGCCGAGATGAGCGGCGACAGCGTCCGGATGGTGTCGAGGTCATCTACCCGGAAGGCACGGGGTTCGCTATGGCTGAAACCCATGACGCCGATCACGCGGCTTTCGTTCTTGAGGGCTATGCCCAAGTAGCTGCCGGGTTTCCGATGCTCCTCGGGATGCTGGAGAAATCCTTCGTACAGGGCCGCATCCTGCAGGAAGATCGATTCGCCGGTCGATGCGATGTTCCCCGGCGCGCCGTTGTCGTAGTAGACCGTATCAAGCACGGCTTTCCGGAAACTCGGCCCGCTATAATAGAACGGATCGAGCCCGGTCATGTCCTTCTTGACGGTATAGACGGCGGAGTCCTCGAAGGGGACTTCCTTGTTGATAACGGAGATGATCTTTTTGATGAGTTCGAAGGGTTCGGTCTCGGTGGCGATGATCCTTCCCACCTCGTAGAACAGGTGGTTCTCGGTCATCTTCCGGTGAAAGAGGGCCTTGTAATCACGTCTTGTCGCCGTCTTCGGAGCAGAGGCGGCGGTCTTTTGCCGCGACAGAACTTTGCCGGCCGGCTTCTTCTTTACCACCGGTTTTCGAAGAGCGGATTTTTGTCGTTTTTTCGTAGGCATCTCGTCTCAGGTACTCATGGCCGCAGTTGAACGAACCAAGGATACTCTATCATATGACTTATTATATCACAAATTATTTGTTTTACAACTATAGTTTTATGGTATGACGCCTTTCGGTGAACCATTTCAGGCGGCCGCGTCCCGGACAAGGGGCCGGAACACGAGCTTCCTGCCTTCAGCATCCACCCGTACGCGCGACCCTTCCGCCACCTCCCCGGAAAGAATCTTTGAAGCAAGGGGATTCAGGATATCCCGCTGGACCACCCGCTTGAGCGGGCGGGCGCCGTAGACCATGTCGAACCCCTCCTCTGCAAGGAGCTCCCGCGCGGCATCCGTCAGTTCGATATCGATCTTCCGGTCTGCGAGCCGCTTCTGGACGAGGGCCACCTGCATACTCACGATCTTCTTCAGCACCTCGGCATCCAGGGGATGGAAGATGATCGTGTCGTCCACGCGGTTCAGGAACTCCGGCCGGAAGTGCTGCCGCATGGCCTCAGTGACCCGCCGGCGCATCTCGGCCTCGTCGTTCTGGTAATCCTGAATGTACTGGCTCCCGATGTTCGATGTCATGATGACCACGGTGTTCTTGAAGTCCACTGTCCGGCCATGGCCGTCCGTGAGCCTTCCGTCGTCCAGGAGCTGCAGCATCAAGTTGAACACCTCGGGGTGTGCCTTCTCGATCTCATCAAAAAGAATGACCGCGTAGGGCTTCCGCCGGACCGCCTCGGTGAGCTGGCCTCCCTCATCGTAACCCACATATCCCGGAGGCGCGCCGATGAGCCGCGATACGGTGTGCCGCTCCTGGTACTCGGACATGTCGATCCGGACCATTGCCTGCTCGTCGTCGAACAGGAACTCAGCCAGCGCCCGTGCGAGCTCGGTCTTGCCCACGCCGGTGGGGCCCATGAAGATAAAGCTCCCGATGGGCCGGTTCGGGTCCTGGATCCCGGCCCGGGCGCGCCGCACGGCGTCGGAGACTACGCTGATGGCCTCGTCCTGCCCTGCCACCCGGACCCTGAGCCGGTCCTCCATGTGGAGGAGCTTCTGCTTCTCGCCCTCCAGCATCCTGCTCACCGGCACGCCGGTCCACTTGGAGACGATCTCGGCGACATCCTCGTCGTCGACCTCTTCCTTCAGGATCTTGCACTGCGCCTGCACCGCAGCCAGCCGGGCCGACTCCGACTCCAGCTGCTTCCGCAGTTCCAGGAGTTTCCCGTACCGGAGCTCGGCCGCCCTGCCGAGATTCCCCTCGCGTTCGGCCTTCTCCGCGTCGATCCTGGCCTGCTCGGTCTGCTCCTTGATTGCCCGGATCTTCTGGATGGCGCCCTTCTCCGCCTGCCACTGGGCACTGAGCCCGCTCCGCTTCTCGGCCAGCCCGGCGATCTCCTTCTCGATCTTGGCGAGCCGCTCCTTCGACGCAGGGTCCTGCTCTTTCTTGACGGCCTCACGCTCGATCTCGAGCTGCCGCACGCGGCGCTCAACCTCGTCGAGCTCGGTCGGCATGCTGTCAATCTCCATCCGGAGCCGGGACGCAGCCTCGTCGATGAGGTCGATGGCCTTGTCGGGAAGGAACCGGTCGGCGATGTAGCGGTGTGACAGGACCGCAGCGCTCACCAGCGCCGAGTCCTTGATCTTGACGCCGTGATGCACCTCATAGCGTTCCTTGAGGCCGCGCAGGATGGATACTGTGTCTTCCACCGACGGCTCGCGCACCAGCACCGGCTGGAACCTGCGTTCCAGGGCCGGGTCCTTTTCGATGTACTTCCGGTACTCGTTCAACGTCGTGGCGCCCACGCACCGGAGCTCGCCGCGCGCCAGGGCGGGTTTCAGCATGTTCGAGGCGTCCATGGCGCCCTCTGCTGCGCCGGCCCCCACGACCGTATGGAGCTCATCGATGAAGAGGACCACATCACCCTGCGATTCCGATACCTCCTTCAGCACTGCCTTGAGCCGGTCCTCGAACTCGCCCCGGTACTTCGCACCGGCGATCAAGGCGCCCATGTCGAGGGCAATGACGCGCTTGTTCTTGAGGCCCTCGGGCACATCGCCGCTCACCACGCGCTGCGCCAGACCCTCGGCGATGGCGGTCTTACCGACGCCCGGTTCGCCGATGAGCACCGGATTGTTCTTGGTCCTGCGCGAAAGCACCTGCACCACGCGCCGCACCTCCTCGTCCCTTCCGATCACCGGGTCGAGCTTGCCCCGCCTTGCAAGGTCGGTCAGGTCTCTGCCATAACGGGTGAGTGCCTGGTACTTGTCCTCGGGGTTCTGATCCGTGACACGCTGGGAGCCGCGAATGTCGACGAGCACCGTGAAGATGCGGTCCTTGGTGATCCCGTGCCGGCTAAGCACATCGCGCGCCGCACCGTCGCCGTCCGCCGCCGCGATCAGGAGGTGCTCCGCGCTGATGTACTCGTCCTTCAGCCTTCCTGCCTCCTGCTCGGCTTTCTCAAAGAGCTTGTTCAACCGGGCGGAAAGATAGGTCTGGACAAGTCCCTCCACCTTCGGGAGCCTTTCCAGCGCCTGCTCGATGTCAGCACTGACCGCGGCCGGGTCCGCACCGAGCTTCTTCAGGACCGGAGTGACAACGCCTTCCTGCTGCTCGATAAGCGCACGCACGAGATGTTCGGGCTCGATCTGCTGATGTTTGCTTTTCGCTGCCAGTTCCTGGGCGGCCTGCACCGCCTCCTGGGATTTCAAGGTAAATTTATCGAAACGCGCCATGACATCCTCCCAACGCCAAACTCCATACTCGTATTTTCTACTCGCCCCTTCTCACCGTGATCCGCCGGACAGGAACGAGAGCATTCCGGGCCTCTTCTCGACGGGCGATCTCGCGCTCGAGCTCCACGCGGAGCTTGATGATGGTCTCTTCCATTTCGCGCTGCATCTGCTCCATCTTCTCGCGCATGGAAAGGATCACCTCCACCCCTGCCAGGTTCACCCCCAGATCCCGGGTGAGCCGCAGGACCATTTCAAGCCGTTCCACATCCTCCTCGGAATACAAGCGGGTGTTCCCGCCGCTTCGCTTCGGCTTGATGAACCCTTCACGTTCATAGATCCTGAGCGTCTGGGGGTGGATCCCCAGCATTTCCGACACCACGCTTATCATATACAGTTTATGTCCCCGTACCGCCATGTTCTTGACCTCAATGCGGTTTACGATGTGAGCAGTCCGGCCCAGCACCGTGTCCCCGCGTCCCCGAGTCAGTGTCTTCTGAATCCCCGGAATGTGACCTCCTGCCGCGGATTCTTCGGATGCAGCCGGTCGAGCTCGAATAGAAGCTCCTTGCCGCGCTCCGTGAGCCCCGTCGGGGTGACGACCTTGACCGTGACGTAATGGTCACCCACACCTGCTCCGCCGAGGTTCGGCACGCCCTTTCCTTTCAGCTTCAACTGTTGGCCGGTCTGGACACCGGGCGGAAGACTCAACATGACCATGCCGTCAACGGTCGGCACCTTGACCTTCTCCCCCAATGCCGCCTCTTTCACCGTCACCTTCGCCTCGGAATAGAGATTGTCCCCCCTGCGTTCGAAGTAATGGTGCGGCCTCACCCGCGTGATGATGTAGACATCGCCGGGAGGCCCGCCATTCACACCCGACGCGCCCATGCCGGCCATGCGCACCTTGGACCCGTTGTCCACGCCCGGAGGGATCTTCACGTTAATGCGTTCCGACCGGGTGGTCACACCGCTGCCGCCGCAGTTCGTGCAGGGATCGGCGTTGATGGTCCCGACGCCCTGGCAGGCAGGGCAGGTCTGCGAAAAATGCATGAATCCCTTTCCCTGGGTGATGCTCCCGGCACCGTTGCATGTCTTACAGGTGCGCGGAGATGATCCCGGCCTGGCGCCGCTCCCGCCGCAGACAGTACAGCTCACCTCGCGTTGAAGGTCAACCTGCATGGTCCTTCCGAAGATCGCGTCCTCGAGATCGACCTCGACGGTATAGGTGATGTCCTCGCCCTTCTGCGGGCCCCGCGGCCGCATGCCGCGTCCGCCGAAAAGGTCGGTAAATATGTCCTCAAACCCACCGCCACGGAACTGCTCGGCACCCGAGCCTCTGAATCCCTCGAACCCGAATCCCTGTTCCGGTCCGGGCCCCTGACCGAAGCCCTGCTCGAACGCTGCGTGGCCGAACTGGTCGTACTGCTTGCGCTTCTTCGGATCGGATAGAACCTCGTACGCCTCGTTCAGCTCCTTGAACTTCTGCTCTGAGGTCTTGTCGCCGGGATTCACATCGGGATGGAATTTTCGCGCAAGCTTCCTGAAGGCCTTCTTGAGCTCAGCCTCGGTCGCTTTCTTGTTAACCCCGAGAATATCGTAGTAGTCTCTTTTCGCTGTTGTTGCCATGGCTCCCTCAATATGATAGTAGTGCAATTATAAAATATGAGTGTAACATTGTCAAGTTTAAGTTAAAAAAATATATTACTATGATTATTTTATGTTTTTTAGCAGAGCTTTTGCCTCATCACCAACCTGAATGGAAATGAAGTTACTTACCTGATACACCCAGGCCTCTCCCTTGTCTGAGACCAGTTTATCCAAGGACAAGCTGATCAGCTCACTGTATTCACGGCTCCAGATGCCTTTACTATTTGCCCATGGCCAGAGCAGCCTGACAAGTCCGATGCCCCGGACCTTGACCAACGGGTCCCTGTCAGCAATGGACATGATGACGATCTTCTGATACGGCGCTGCCAGTTCCGGCGCTGTCTCGGCGATCCTGGCGAGCGCGTAGAGCACGCCGGCACGGAACACGTCCTCCTCCACTTCATAGGCCGATGCGATTAGCGGGATGATATCCTGGAAACGCGCCGGATCGGCGCTCACGATCTCGCCGAGCATCTCAGGGGCTGACCATCCGATCCCGCCGGACTCGTCTGTCAGCGACCACAGCAGCTTCCTGCAG
>JAAXXJ010000311.1 GCA_013334545.1 Nitrospirota bacterium
CTTCCGAGCATCCCCGAATAACTTTGCCTGCCACGGCAGAGAAGTTCCTGATGAAATGTTCGGCCAGGAGCGGGATGTCCTCGGGACGCTCCCGGAGCGGCGGGACCCGGAGCGGGAACACATTGAGCCGGTAAAAGAGGTCCTCGCGGAATCGTCCTTCCGCGCATTCCCTGGCCAGGTCGCGGTTCGTGGTGGCGATCACCCGCACATCCACCTTCACCGGCTCCTTGCCGCCCACACGATCGATCTCCCGCTCCTGGAGCACGCGGAGCAGTTTGGCCTGCAGCAGCATGGGCATCTCGCCGATCTCATCGAGCAGGATCGTACCGCCGTCGGCCAGCTCGACCTTCCCTTTTTTGCGGTCCGTCGCGCCGGTGAAGGCGCCTTTCTCATGGCCGAAAAGCTCCGATTCCAGAAGATTCTCGGGAATGGCTGCGCAGTTCACGGCAACAAAGGGTTTTTCCTTCCTCTTGCTCTGCCGGTGAATATGCCGAGCCAGCAGTTCCTTGCCGGTGCCGCTTTCGCCGGTGATCAGCACGGTGATGTCGTTCGCCGCGAGGTTGCCGGCGAGCATGATGATGTGCTGCATGTCCGGATTCGCGGTCAGGAGGTCGCGGTCGGGGGAGACCCGGGCCATGATGGATGCTATGGATTCAGTAAGCGTGTCAAACGAGAAGGGTTTCATGAGATAGTCGGTGGCGCCCTCCTTCATGGTTTCCACGGCGTTCTCGACCGTGCCGAATCCGGTGATCACCAGCACCGGTACATTGCCGACGCGCTTTCTCACTTCCTTCAAAAAGGTAAGGCCGTCCATCCGCGGCATCTTCATGTCGGTGATGATCAGCGAGAACGTGCCATGGATGAGCTTTCCCAGGGCGTCAGTCCCGCCGTCGCACAGCGTGGCGCAGTAACCCAGTCGCTGGATGGCTTCGGAAAGCGCCATGCGCATATGGGCATCATCATCTACGACAAGTATGGGCCGTGTCTCTGTTACATTCACCGTAAAGCTCCTTTCAAACTGCGCTTGCAGACTGCAGGGGCGTAGGGGTTGTGCCGGTGAGCACATCGCGCTCTCCGGCCCCCTTGCGGGTTTCGGGCTCTTCGGCGGGGAAGTGCAGGATGAAGGTGCTCCCCTGTCCCGGCTCGCTTGCAGCCGTGATATAACCGCCTGTTGCCTGCATGATCGTTGAAGCGATCACCAGGCCCAGGCCGGTGCCGGTGTCCTTGGTCGTAAAGAAGGGGTCGAAGATCTTTTCGAGGTTCTCGCGGGCGATGCCGGTGCCCGTATCGGTGATGCGGACGGACAGGGCATCGGACTCCTGCACCATGGCCACATCGATGCGACCGCCCTGCGGCATGGCCTGGGCGGCGTTGATCATGATGTTCATGAGCACCTGCTTGAGCAGCTCAGCATCGCCGCACAAACAGCACTCGACGAGCGACGCCTCGACGGTCACGTTCCGCGAAGCCATCATGGGCGTCAGCAGCCCTATGGCATCGTCGATGACCTGGTCGAGCCTGATCGGCTTGAGCGCCGGCTTGTTCGGCCGCGCAAAGAACAGCATGTTGGTCAGGATATTATTCAGACTGCCGATGCCCGCGGAGATCCCCTGGGCAAGGTCCTTGTGCGCGGTTGTCGTGAGCTCCTTCTCGAGCATGCTGGAGAACAGTTCGATGCTGCAGAGCGGGTTCCGGATCTCGTGCACGAGCTTTGCGGCCATTTCGCCCATGGCGATGAGCCGCTGATTTCGTTCGTGCCGGAGCTCGAGCTCGCGGAGCCGCGTGATGTCCTTCATCAGAATGACCCGCCCCCGGAGGCATCCGCCGGCGTCGACGACATCGGAGCGGGAGATGATGACATGGTACCGTTTCCCTCCGGCCTCGAGCAGGGTCTCCGCATCTTCGCCCGTCACGCGGACATCCAGTGCGGCGAAGGGCTTGCCCGTTGCAGCGGACAGCGGCGTCCGGAGAAGCGCTTCTGCCGAGCGGTTCATGAGCGACACCTTTCCGGCCGGGTCGACGACGACGATCGCCTCTTCAAGGTTGTACAGTACTGCATTCAGGTAGTCCTTGTTCTGCTCAGCTTCGTTAAGCGCTTTCTTGAGCTGCCCGTTCCTCACTTCAAGCTCCGTGGTCAGGTAGGCGACGCGGTCCTGAAGCAGGCCGTAGGAGGTTTCCAGGCTCTTTGACGCGGTCGAGAAGTTCCGGAACGCTTCGCTCAGCCGATCTGCATTATCCTGTGTCATATTAGTCGACTCTCTCTTTCAAGACGCGCACCTTCAGCTCCGCTGTGGCAAGGCGCCCAAGGGAGCCTTTGGAGGACTGGAGCTCCTGAAGCGCCAGCAGGGAGGCATTTCCCCGGGTAAGCGCTGCAATACGGTACTGCGCCCATTCCCAATCCTTGGTACGGGCCTGGTTCGGCGTACCCGGTTTTGTATCCGCCACAGCCGCCTGGTAAAAGGTAAGGGACTCCTTTATCCTGCCGGCGTCGAACAGCACGTCAGCAAAACGAACGGAGACCAGCGGCGATGCCGACTCCTTTGCAAGGGTCCGGGAACAGAATTGAATGGCTTGGTCAAGGTCCTTGTTCCTGAGTGACCGCATCATGTCCAGCAGCAGGAGCAGGTCCCTGTCCCGCAGGTCGCGGAGCGCCATGATGGCATGCGCGGCATTCAGCTGGTCCTTGTTGGCCAGGTATGCCCTTACCTTGATCCGGAGGACATCATCGTTCTCGCCCTTGATTTTGGCACGGCTGAGGTATCCCCACGCCGTAGCAGCGTCGCCCATCTCTGCATGAAAATCAGCGAGCAGGAGACGAGCCCGTGACTTCACTTCGTCTGATCCGTTTTTGATAAGCCACGCGCACAGGTCGAGGAACGGCTGTCCGGTATAGCGGAGGCCGTCGGCTATTTTCAAGAGCGACGAGGACCTCGACGATTCCATGAGCCAGTGCCCCGCGCCGGTCCAGAGCTTCAGCAGCGCATTACGGTCCCTGGTCTCAACCAGAATGGCGTCCAGTTCATCGAGCGCCGCACTGGACGGTGTGCGTCGGAAGATCAGCTCCTTCAGCAGGGACGTCGCCCCGTTCAGGTTGCCCTTGGCCCGGTAGATGCGGGCCAGCATCAGCGCGGCCGCATCATACTCGGCGCCGTAAGGATGGCTCTTGCGGATCTGTACGAGGGCGGGTTCGGCCTCGTCAGGTCTGCCGGTCTGTATGAGAGCGTCGGCACGATATATGATGGCCTGGCGCTGGATATGGCGGTCCGTCGTTGCTGCGGCTGCGGTGAACTGCTCAATGGCGGTCTTGTGGTCCTTGGTTGCCATGGCGATCAAGCCGAGGCTGATCGCGGCCTTGTTCTTCAGCAGCGGTTCCTTGACCGTGTTGAGATAGATCTTCGCTTCTTCCAGAGCGCCGGTCTGTCGGTAGTTCTCTCCCAGGTTGTAGACCGTTTCTTGAGAAGCGTTGATGGCCTGCGGATCGGTCCCGATCAGGACGCGATAGATGGCGTGAGCCTCCGCGGTCCTGCCGAGCGACTGCAGTGTATTTGCCCTGCTGTACCGGACCGGGACCGAGTCGCCGGCCTTGTCGTAGTGTGCCAGCGCCTCGCGGTATTCGCCGAGATGATAGCGGGCAATGCCAATGGCCAGTTCCGCCTGTTGGACCCGCTCCGATCGCGGAAAGGTCATCAGAAAAACATCGAGGCATACGGCAGCTTCAGCGTAATATCCCATTTGCGCATAAACATCAGCGCGCTCGAGCAGCAGCTGTTCCCGGTCGGCATCAGACACGGCAAAGATGTAGGCCAAGCGGTAGT
>JAAXXJ010000312.1 GCA_013334545.1 Nitrospirota bacterium
TCCACCCGGAACTACCTGATGATCATCGGCCTGATCTCCGAAGACGGGAGCATGGATGGAAACGATTTGCGGGATTACGCCCAATCCAACCTGGAAAAAGTGCTTTCCCGGGTGCCGGGGGTAGGAGAAGTTGAGATTTTCGGCTCCCAGTATGCCATGCGCGTCTGGCTCAACCCCGACAAGCTGACCGATTACAGGATGACCGTTGCCGATGTCATCGCGGCACTGAAGACTTACAACGTAGAGGTGTCCGCCGGGCAGTTCGGCGGGGCGCCCGCAGTGCCCGGCCAGCGCCTGAACGCCGCCATAGTTGTCCAAAGCATGCTCAAGACGCCGGAAGAATTTGCCGCCATTCCCATTCGTACGAATCCGGATGGTTCCGTCGTTCGGATCAGCGATGTAGGCAGAACGGAACTGGGCACCGAAGCCTACGATATCCAGGCACAGCACAACGGTAAGCCCTCCGCTGCACTGGCCGTCCGGCAGGCCGCCGGCGCCAACGCCCTGGAGACGGCCGATAATGTCCGGAACAAGCTGAAAGAACTGAGCCGTTACTTCCCAGCAGGTATGAAAGTAGTTTATCCCTACGACACAACTCCTTTCGTAAGGGTTGCCATCAAGGAGGTGGTCAAAACCCTTTTCGAGGCGATCCTGCTGGTCTTCCTGGTCATGTACCTCTTTATGGGCAACCTGCGGGCTACGCTGATCCCCACTATCGCCGTGCCGGTGGTGCTCCTGGGAACTTTCGCGGTACTGGGGATTTTCGGATTCTCCATCAACATGCTGACCATGTTTGCCATGGTGTTGGCCATTGGTCTTTTGGTAGACGACGCCATCGTGGTGGTGGAGAATGTGGAGCGCATCATGAGCGAGGAGGGGCTCTCGCCCAAGGAGGCCACCCGCAAGTCCATGGGGCAGATCACCAGCGCCCTTATCGGCATCGGGCTCGTGCTCTCGGCCGTGTTCGGCCCCATGGCGTTTTTCGGCGGCTCCACGGGGGTCATCTATCGCCAGTTTTCCATAACCATCATCGCCTCCATGATGCTGTCCGTGTTGGTTGCCCTCATCCTTACGCCCGTCCTCTGCGCTTCGCTTCTTAAACCGGTGGCGGCGGGACACGAATCGGCGGAAAACGCCATTTCTTTCCTGCGTCCTTTTTTCCTTTGGTTTGATCACAAGTTTTTTCATATTCGCGACCTGTATATCAAGCTGGTCGGCCATTCCCTTTCCCGCAAGCTTCGTTATCTCACAATTTTTCTTGTGATTGTGGCAGCTATGGGGTTTCTCTTTATGCGCATGCCCACGGCCTATCTTCCCGATGAGGATCAGGGTATCCTGATGGTGCAGGCCCTGCTCCCGGCAAACTCGACCCTGGAGCAGACCGACAAGGTGATGACGGACGTCCGGAACTATTTTCTGGATAAAGAGAAAGATGCCGTCGAGTCCATTATGACGATTTCCGGCACCAACTTTTCCGGCCGGGGACAGAACGCAGGCCTGGCCTTCGCCAAACTGAAGGATTGGGATCTCAGAGACCGGCCCGATCTTAGAGTAAGCGCCGTGGCCGGAAGAGCCATGGGGGCATTTTCCAGGATCCGCAACGCGATGGTCTTTGCCTTCGCACCCCCGGCGGTTATTGAACTGGGCACGTCAAAGGGGTTTGATTTTCAGCTGCTCGACCGGGGCGGTCTGGGACATGCCCAACTGATGGCGGCCAGAAATCAGCTCCTCGGCATGGCGTCACAGGACAAGGTATTGACCAAGGTACGTCCCAACGGTCTGGAAGATGTGCCCGAATACCGGATTGACGTGGATTGGAGAAAGGCCGGAGCTCTGGGAGCGCCCATTGCGTCGATCCATAATACGATCTCCGCGGCTTTTGGCAGCGCCTATGTCAATGACTTCATTCAGGGAGGTCGGGTCAAGCGGGTATACGCTCAGGCGGACGCCCCCTATCGCATGCTGCCCAACGATCTGGAAAAACTTCATGTACGCAACAATACCGGCCGGATGGTTCCTTTTTCCGCCTTTGCCTCCGGTCACTGGTCTTCCGGTTCTCCCAAACTGGAGCGTTACAACGGCTTTCCATCCATCAATATTGTGGGCGAGGCGGCGCCGGGAAGAAGTTCCGGTGAGGCAATGCAGGCGATGGAAGGATTCGTCGGGAAGCTGCCGCAGGGTGTCGGTTTTGACTGGACCGGTCTTTCCTACCAGGAACGGATGGCAAGTGCCCAACAAGGATTGCTCTATGTCTTTTCCATTTTTGTGATTTTTCTGTGCCTGGCGGCGCTCTACGAGAGTTGGCCCATTCCCGTTTCGATCCTGGTGGCCCTGCCCCTTGGTGCGATAGGCGGCATAATCGCTTCCAGCCTGCGGGGACTGCCCAATGACGTCTATTTCCAGATCGGCCTGCTTACCACCCTGGGGCTCACCACTAAGAATGCCATTCTTATCGTTCAGTTCGCTAAAGCCGGACGGGACAGGGGTATGGATCTGATCGACGCAACGCTGGAAGGGGCAAGGCTGAGATTTCGTCCCATCATCATGACCTCGCTGGCTTTCGGATTCGGCGTTCTGCCTCTTGCCCTGGCCACAGGGGCCGGAGCGGGAGCCCAGAATGCCATCGGAACCGGCGTGCTGGGAGGAATGATTACCGCTACCGTTCTGGTACTTATTTTTGCCCCCCTGTTCTACGTCTTGATCGAAAAGACATTTGGAAAACAACAAAAGAAGACATTGGATGCGGATAATAAAAGCTCGTTCTTCGATATGTTGTTCAAAAAAATATTTAAAAAACGGCAAAAAAACAAATCGGTCGAAGCAGAGAGCGCGAATCCAGCGGAGGTTAAATGATATGAAGAAAAAATTATTTCTTCTATTGGTGATAATGGTTTTTCTTCCAACCGGTTGCACAATGGCTCCCCAATATACGCGCCCTGCCGCCCCCGTTCCTGCCGAATGGCCGACGGGTCCGGCCTATAATCAAGCAAAGCCCGCGATATCTGCTGAAGCAGTAACAAAATTAGCATGGAAGGAGTTCATCACGGATGAACGTCTGCAAAAAGTTATTGAAAACGCTTTACGTAACAATCGTGATCTGCGGATTGCTGCATTGAATGTGGAGAGAGCGCGGGCTTATTATGGAATTCAACGTGTCGAACTGCTGCCTACGGTCAATGCAGTCGGTAGTATGAGTAAAGCACGTGTCCCGGCTGATCTTTCCTCCAGCGGCAGCGTGACAACCTCCGAACGATACGATGTTAATCTCGGCATCAGCTCCTGGGAAATAGACTTCTTCGGCCGCATCCGCAGCCTGAAAGACAAGGCGCTGGAAGAATATCTGGCCACGGATCAGGCCCGCCGCAACGCGCAAATCATGCTGGTTTCAACAGTGGCGCAGACTTATCTGGCCCTGGCTGCGGACAGGCAGGCTCTTCAGCTGGTTTCCTCCACTTTGGAATCGCAGGAAGCTACCTACAACATGATTAAAAAGCGCTGTGATGTTGGCATTGCCTCCGAACTGGATCTTCGCCGGGCGCAAAGTCAGGTGGATATGGCCAGAAGGGATGTTGCCCGCTACACCACGCTGGCGGCGCAGGATGAAAATGCATTGAATCTTCTGGTCGGATCTCCGGTGGCATCGGAGCTTTTACCCCCTGATCTGAGCGGGTTTAAACCTCCAAAAGAGATTACTTCCGGTCTTCGCTCCGAACTGCTTCTGGAAAGGCCGGATGTGCTGGCGGCGGAACATCGGCTCAAGGCGGCCAACGCCAATATCGGCGCCGCCCGTGCAGCATTCTTCCCCCGCATCTC
>JAAXXJ010000044.1 GCA_013334545.1 Nitrospirota bacterium
GCGGGCTTTAACGGGGGCTTACGCAGGCTAAAGCCTGCGGCTACCACGTCAAAAGACTAATCCAGCTGCTGCCCGGGTCGCGCGAGGTGATAGTCCAGGGTCTTCCGGAGCGCGGTCGTGAGGTCCGTGGTCGGCTTCCAGCCGAGGTACTGCTCCATGTTCCTGATGGACGGCACGCGGGTCTGGATGTCCTGGTAGCCTGCACCATAGTAGTCACCTGAGCTCACGGTCACGATCTTCACGGCGTCGGCCATCTTCGCGTAGGCGGGATAGGTCCTGATGAGCTTAATGAGCGTCTCGGCAAGCTCCTTGATGGACATGTCGTTCTTCGGATTGCCGATGTTGAAGATGCGTCCGTCTGCCGCGTTGTTCTTGTTCTCGATGATGCGGTCCAGCGCGTCGATGCCGTCGTCGATGTACGTGAAGCTGCGGCGCTGGGTCCCGCCGTCCACGAGCTGAATGTCCTTGCCCCGCAGGACGTTCCCGATGAACTGGGTGAGCACGCGCGAGCTGCCTTCCTTGGGCTCCAGGATGTTGTCCAGCTTCGGGCCGATCCAGTTGAAGGGCCGGAAGAGGGTGTACCGGAGACCGTGCTTCATGCCGTAGGCGTGGATCACGCGGTCCATGAGCTGCTTGGAACAGGAATAGATCCACCGTGGCTTGTTGATGGGCCCCAGGACGAGGTTCGAGGTCTCTTCGTTGAACTCGGCATCGGCGCACATGCCGTACACCTCGGAGGTGGAGGGGAAGACCACGCGCTTTTTGTACTGAACGCACTTCCGGACGATGTCGAGGTTCGCTTCGAAGTCCAGTTCGAAGACCCGGAGCGGGTCCAGCACGTAGGCCGCGGGCGTCGCGATGGCCACGAGCGGGATGGCCACGTCGCATTTCCGGACATGGTACTCGATCCATTCCTTGTTGATGGTGATGTCGCCCTCGACGAACCGGAACCGGTCATGGCCCAGGCACTGTTCCAGCTTGTCGCTGGCCATGTCCATGCCGTACACCTCCCAGTCCCTGTGCTTCAGGATGTGCTCGGTAAGACTGTTTCCGATGAAGCCGTTCACCCCGAGGATAAGGACCTTCAACGCCATATCATGCTCCGTTCTTGAAATGTATTAAAAGATGACAAGCAAACCTCACCGCGAAGGCGCGAGGGACGCGAAGAAAGCACAGCACTAAACTTCTCAACTAAGGACCTAAAGAAATATTATGATGACCAACAGGAGCAATTACTTTAGAAAATGACGTTGTCGTCAGGTTTCCTTGCGTCCTTCGCGCCTTTGCGGTTCATCGGTGTTTTTTGTGATGATTCCTTTGCCGAGGATCGCCCCGGCCCTCAGGTCATGGGTCACGTCCGCGGCGGACTCTTCATGGTCCCCTTCCCATTGGTAACGGGTGATCTCGAGCGAACCGTTACCAGTCGCCACCCGGAGCGGATCGATCGAAAGGACCGTTCCCGGCCTTCCCTCGCCCCGGCCGAGCGGCTTTGCCTGCCAGATGAAGAGCCGCTGCCCGTTGAAGTCGGTGAACGCACCGGGGTAGGGGTGGGTCACGGCGCGGATGAGATTATATATCCTTTCAGCGCTCTGTGTCCAGTCAATACGGCCGTCCTCCGGCTTGCGGCCGCCGAACGAGGTCGCCTGAGACTCGTTCTGCCGCATCCGCGGGGCCGTGCCCGCCTTGATGGCGTCGATCTGACGCTCGAGCACCTTCCGTGCTGCAACGGTCACTTTGTTGAAGACGTCGAATGCCGTGTCGTCCGGACCGATGGGCACCGCTTCCTGGTCCACGATGTCGCCGGCGTCGGCCCGCTTTGCCATGTGATGGAGCGTGGCGCCGGTCTCGCGTTCGCCGTTCAGGACCGCCCAGTTGATCGGCACGCGACCGCGGTACTTCGGCAGCAGCGAGCCGTGCATATTGAAGGCACCAAGACGGGGGAGGTTCAGGATCTCCTCCTTGATGATGTTCCGGTAGTAGAAGGAGAAGATGATGTCCGGCCGAAGGTCCCGGATGGCGGCGGTCCAGACGGGAGTGTTCACCGACCCCGGCGTGTGGACCGGGATGCCGTGCGCTCTGGCGAGGGCGGCCACGGATCTGAACCAGATCTCTTCCTTCGGATTGTCCTCATGGGTGAAGACACCGACAATGTTCTCACCCCGCCGGATGAGCATGTCGAGGCATTCGTAGCCCACGTTGTGGTAGGCGAAGACGAGGATGGAAAGGCGGTCAGGCATCGAGGTCCTCGTATACCTCGCGGACCACGAAGCGCGGCCGCCTGCGGACCTCCTTGTAGATGCGGCCGATATATTCGCCGATGATGCCCAGTCCCATCATGGCGATGCCCACGAGGAAGTACAGGATGGCGAAGAGGGTGAACAGCCCCTCGGCCTCGGGGCCCACGATCAGGCGTCGGATGAGGAGGAAGACGACGAAGGCCAGGCTCAGGACGGCGACAACGATGCCGAAGACGGTGAAGACCTGGAGCGGCACGACCGAAAAGCCGGTCATGAGGTCGAAGTTGAGCCGCACGAGGTCGTAGAGCCGGTACTTGGACTCGCCTGCCGCGCGGGCGGCATGCTCAACCTCCACCTCCGCGGGGCTTGCCGAATAGCTGTAAGCCAGTGCGGGGATGAACGTCGAGGTCTCGCCGCTCGCCACGATGGAATCGACGATGCTCCTCCGGTAGGCCCGGAGCATGCAGCCCTGGTCTCGCATGCTGATCCGGGTGATCTTGGCGCGGATGCCGTTGATGATCCGCGACGCGTATTTCCGGAAGAAGGTGTCCTGGCGGTTCTTCCGGTAGCCGCCCACGGAATCATGGCCCGCCTCGATGGCCGCGAGCAGCTTGGGGATCTCCTCGGGCGGGTTCTGGAGGTCGGCGTCGAGCGTTACGACCACGTCGCCGCGCACCCGCTCGAAGGCGGCCATAATGGCCATATGCTGGCCGAAATTGCCGTTGAAGTCGATGACCCGCACCTGCCCGGGCCGCTGCTTGTGGAATTCCTTCAGCATCTCTCCGGAGCGGTCGCGGCTGCCGTCGTTCGTGAACAGGACTTCCCAGGTCTTGCCGGTCCTGTCCATGGCCGCCGTGAGGCGCGTGAACAGTGCCGCAAGGTTGTCCTGCTCGTTATAGACCGGGATGACGACGCTGACGTAGGGTCTTGTCATATTTTATTTCTCCGCTGCAAAAGCTGAAACCTTTGTTGATGGAACCGCGAAGGCGCGAAGGGCGCGAAGGTGAGAACGAGGAAGTGGCTTTCCTGAGCGTCCTTGGCGTCTTTGCGGTAAAGAGCCTTCCTTTCTTTGTCATGGTTGAAGTCTTCACCTTATGGTCTTGAACAGGTCCTTCATCGCATCGATGACCCGGTCCTGGTCCGCGTCGGTCATGAGCGGGAAGAGCGGAAGGCTCACGATGCGGTCCGAGACGGTCTCGGCGACCGGGAAGTCTCCGCGCTTGAAGCCGAACTGCTCGCGGTAGTAGGGATACAGGTGCACGGCGCGGTAGTGCAGGCCGGTACCGATGTTCCGGTCCTTCATGCCCTGCATGAAGGCGTCGCGGTCCATCTTCGCGGTTTCCGGATTGATGAGCGGCGTATAGAGGTGCCAGGCATGAAGATGCGGATACGCCGGCGCCGTTGTCAGGGTCCACTGCGGCCATCCGGCAAGGAGCCTGTGATAGCGGAGCGCGAGCTCAGTGCGGCGTTTGATAAAGCCATCCAGCTGCTTCAGCTGATGGAGCCCCAGGGCCGCCTGGATGTCCATCATGTTGTACTTGTATCCCGGCGCGATGATCTCGTAGTGCTGGCTGCCCTTTTTTCCGAAGCGGTTCCAGGCTTCGCGGTCCATGCCGTGGAAACGGAGCAGGGCCACGTCGCCGGCCATCTTCTCGTCCCGCGTGGCTACGCACCCGCCCTCGCCGGTGGTCATGTTCTTGTTGGGATGGAAACTAAAGACCTGAATGTCGCCGAAACTGCCGATGCGCTTTCCCCGGTACTCCGTGCCGATAGCGTGGGCCGCGTCCTCGATGACCCGGAGGTCATGCCGCTTCGCGATGTCATACAGCGGATCCAGGTCAACAGGAAGGCCTGCGAAGTGCACCGGCATGATCGCCCGCGTGCGCTGGGTCACTGCCTTCTCGACCGCCCTCACATCCATATTGTAGGTCCCCGGCTCAACGTCCACCAGCACCGGCTTCCCGCCGGCAAGGACGATGGTGTTCAGCGTGGCCGCGAAGGTCATGGGCGTGGTGATGACCTCGTCGCCGGGCTGGAGCTTCAGCGCCGTCAGCACGAGGTGGAGACCCGCAGTTGCCGAGGTGAGGGCGAGGACGTGCGGAGCGCCGAGGTAGGCCTTGAGGTCGTCCTCGAACTGCTTGACCCGCGGACCCGTGGTGATCCATCCGGACCTCAGACACGATACGACCTCGCTGATGGCCTCGTCGGAGATCGACGGGCGGGAGAAGGGGAGGAACTCATCTTTTATATCTTTAACCATGAAGAATCCTTATCATAAATGAAATCTGCCACGGAGGCGCAGAGACACAGAGAAGGCAAACATATGCTCAGATATGACGTCCTCTGTGCTCTCTGTGTCTCTGTGGCAAAAGCCTCTCCAGTTCAGCTTCTCGTGACGAAGTACACGCCCACGCAGATGATCAGGATGCCGGTGATGCGCGTGAGCGAGAGGTTCTCCTGGAACAGATAGTAGCCCGCCACGGCGTTCACAATGTAGCCCACGCTCAGAAGGGGATAGGCGAAGCTCACCTCGACGCGGGAAAGGACGAGGAGCCAGACGCCGACGCTGATCACATAGCACAGCAGACCCGCTAGGACGAAGAGGTTGCCGGCGACCATGACGCCGATCGGGACGATGTTGGCCCAGACGAACGCGAAGTGGCCGATGCGGCGCATGCCCTCTTTCAGGAAGAGCTGGGCCGCGGCGTTCAGCATCACGCCGAGCATGATGAGCGGGAGATAGTTCAAGGTCTGGCCTCTCTATTGGATAGTATAACGGTATTTTTCGTACCTGCAATCAGAAAAAACGGCATGCCCGGCTTCTTGCGGAGGGCCTCGGCGTCCCTGATGCCTGCGAACAGGAACACTCTGCGCGGTCCGCCCCACCGCCGCCAGAGCTCCGCCTCATCGATCATCCATCCGCTCGTGTCCTCGATCGTCGTGCCGAACTCTAATTCTCCCTTCCACGCCGCTATGGTCACCCGCCGCTCCAGATAGACCGGTATGTCCTGGTAGTAGTTCCGGTAGTGGATGATCTCGTCATCGGCCCGGATAAGCGGTTTCAGGGTCGTGGCGAGGGGCTTGAGGGACTTGGTGTCGAGCGAAGGAGCGACAGCGCTTCCCGCGATAAGAAAGAGGGAAAAGGCGACGACAATGGTGATGAACGTGCGGTTAACAGCATTCTTGCCTCGGGAGGTCCAGACGGAAACGCTCCCCAGCAGGAGCCAAAGGGCAACGGTCCAGAGGGTGATGGTCATGCCAATGGAGCCGACTTCCGGCACGTACCGGTGCAGCAGGAAAAGGCCGACAGCGAACGCCGCGCTGACGACAGAGTAAGCGATGGATCCAATGCGAAAACCCCAGGGTGTAGTACGTTCCCACGCGTCGGCAAGGTACTTGCCGATGAGCAGGGCTAGGGGCGGCAGCACCGGGAGCAGGTAGGGGATGAGCTTGGAGCTTGACGCCGAGAAGAACAGAAATATGAGAAGCGCCCAGAGGAGGAGGAATATCTCGGATGTATGGTTCTTGCGCTCCTTCCAGGAGTCCGGTGGGACAGCGTGGCGCACCGCCTGCATGAGGAAAACCGACCAGGGGAACATTCCGCCGATGAGGATGGGGATATAGAACCACGCCGGCTTGTAGTGATGGTGGACCTGGGTCAGATAGCGTTGGAAGTGCTCGCGCACGAAATAGAAGTCGAAGAATTCCGGATTCGCTCGTCCGGCAAGAAGGTGCCAGGGTGCGGCGATGAACAGGAAGAGGGCTAGTCCCGAGAACAGGTGCATGGACCGGAGGATGCGCCATTCGTTCATGATGAGCATCCATGTGAAGATGATCATTCCGGGGAACACGATGCCGATGAGCCCCTTGGTCATGGTTGACAGGGCGGCAAAGGCATAAAAAACCCAGAAGAAGAGACGGCGGGTCGAACCTTCGGGCTCGCGCGTCCCGAGCAGGAAGGATAGGAGCGCGGCCGTCAGCAGGATCGTGACCGGCATATCAAGCGTGATGAGCCTGCTGAGAGCATAGTAGAGCACGCTTGTGGCAAGGACCACGGCGGACAGCATGCCCGTCCTTCGCCCGAACAGGCGGGCTCCTCCATAGTAGACCGCCATGCATCCAAAGAGCGCGAACAGAGCGGGCCCGATGCGGACAGACCACTCGGAGAGGCCGAAGAGCTTGATCAGGCAGGACTCGAACCAGTAGAAGAAGGGGGGCTTCTCGAAGTACTTGATCCCGTTCAGGCGCGGGGTGAGCCAGTTGCCGGTCGCCGCCATCTCCCGCGGGATCTCGACATAGCGGCCCTCATCAGGCACGGACAGGGGGCGGCTGCCGAGGAACAGGGAAAAGAACAGCCCGATCAGGAGGGCAAGCACGACGGCGTCGCGCAGCCGGGGGCCATCGC
The DNA here is from genome assembly GCA_013334545.1 of Nitrospirota bacterium. Classification (GTDB taxonomy): domain Bacteria; phylum Nitrospirota; class UBA9217; order UBA9217; family UBA9217; genus JAAXXJ01. Next base: position 6,643 of record JAAXXJ010000044.1, read on the forward strand.
TGGGCTCCGTTCCGGGTCTTGTGTCGTTGTTCAAGGAGGTCATGGGGTGCATGCGATCGGATCAGCGTGGACAGCCGGGATGCGGCAGCGTCAGGCCACGGCGCTATAGTATCCTTGTATCACGCTGATGTCAAACGCATTTCGATTCTGCCTATAGGGAACAGGCAGGCGGGAGGCCGCGCCGGTGCCGGCGGTATGCGGAGGCGGGGAAGAAGCGGGAGGGGCGGGATCAGGGCTTATCCCGCATCTCGCAGGCCATGTGGCGGATGACCTTGCCCTTCACCATGTAGACCACCATCTCGGCGATGTTGGTGGCGTGGTCGCCGACGCGCTCCAAGTATTTCGCGACGTAGGTGAGACGCACCGCGCGGGCGATGTTCTTGGGGTCCTGCAGCATGTAAACGAGCAGTTCGTTGAATATCTGCTGGTTCAGGTTGTCCACGAAGTCGTCGGCCTCGCAGACCTTCATGGCCAGGTTTGCGTCCCTCGCGACAAATGCGTCGAGGCTGTCCTTGAGCATCTTCTGAGAAGCTTCGGCCATGCGCGGGATGTCGATGTAAGGTTTGAGTTGCGGCTCATCGAGCAGCTCCAAGGTCCGTTCGCAAATGTCCACGGCCAGGTCGCCCATCCGCTCGAGGTCGGTGATGATCTTGATCGCCGTTGTAATGAAACGGAGATTGCTGCCCGTGGGCTGCCAAAGGGCGATGAACCTGATGCACTCCTCCTCGATTTCTACGTCGTAGGTATTGACGATGGAATCGCCTGCGATCACCGACTGTGCCAGTTCACGGTCACGCTCCACGAGGGCCTTGATGGATTTCTGGATGGTACTTTCTACGACCCCCCCCATCTTAAGGATCTGCTCCTTCAGTTTTTCAAGCTCCAGCTCTTTCTGTTGTGCCATGGAAATCTCCTTGGGAGAATTCAACATTGAAAATACAGGATTCAATGGTTGCTAATCTGCAAACCGCAATCCGATGTTGCATTACCCGAACCTTCCCGTGATATAGTCATCAGTCTGCTTGTTGTCGGGATTGGTGAATATCTTCTCCGTGGGGCCGTACTCGATGAGCTCGCCCATGTAGAGAAATGCGGTCATATCGGACACCCGGGCAGCCTGCTGCATGTTGTGCGTAACAATGATGATGGTCACCCGCTGCTTGAGCTCGGCCACCAGTTCCTCGATGCGTGATGTGGCGATAGGATCCAGGGCCGAGGTGGGCTCGTCGAAGAGGATGATCTCCGGATCCGTAGCCAGGGCCCGGGCGATACAGAGACGCTGCTGCTGGCCGCCGGAGAGGTTGAAGGCCAGGCTGTGAAGCCGGTCGTAGGTCTCTCGCCAGAGGGCCGCGCCCCTGAGCGCCTGTTCGACCTTGTCGTCCAAAATGCTCTTTTTCGTGATACCGCGCACGCGAAGGCCGTACGCAACGTTTTCGTAGATTGACTTGGGGAACGGATTCGGCTTCTGGAATACCATGCTGATGCGCATGCGTACCTCGATGGGGTCAATCTGGGGACTGACGATATTCACATTATCCGGATGCAGGACGATCTCACCCTCGTAGCGGTTGCCGTGGTACAGGTCGTGCATGCGATTGAAACAGCGCAGGTACGTGGTCTTGCCGCACCCCGAAGGGCCTATGAACGCCGTCACCTTTTTCTCGGGGATGGCGAGGCTGATATTCCGGAGTGCATTGATCGAGCCGTAATAGAAGTTGAGGTTCTTGACCTCAGCCTTGATCCTTGAACTGGAAAGAAGCGTCATGCCAGTAACTCCTCGATGATTACCATTTAATGCGGCTCCTGATGCGTGAACGGAGATAGATCGCGAGACCGTTCATGGCAAGCGTCATGAGCAGCAGGATAACGCCTGCGGCTGCCGCGTTGTGCTGAAAGGCCTCCTCGGGCCGGGAGGTCCAGTTGAACATCTGGATCGGCATCACGGTGAAGGGGTCCATCAGCCACTTGAACGAGAGAAAGGGGAAATCGGCGGTCACCGGCGAGGAGGGGAGAAAGGCGATGAAGGTGAGGGCGCCGATGGTGATGATCGGCGCTGTTTCGCCGATGGCCCGGGACAGGCCGATGATGACGCCGGTCAGGATGCCGCCCGTGGAATAGGGCAGCACGTGGTTCCAGACCGTCTGCCACTTCGTGGCGCCGAGGGCGTATGCGGCCTCGCGGATGCTGCCGGGGACCGCGATAATGGCCTCCCGGGTCGCTACGATCACGACCGGCAGGATGAGCAAGGCAAGGGTCAGACCGGCGGCGAGGATGCTCTGGCCGAGCTTGAAAGTATACACGAACAGGCCGAGGGCAAGGAGCCCGTACACGATGGACGGCACGCCCGCAAGGTTCGTCACGTTGATCTCGATGATAGCGGTCATCCAGTTCTTGGGTGCATATTCCTCGAGATACACGGCAGATGCCACACCCAGGGGGACGGCTGCAACCGCGGTGACGAGCATCACCAGGACGGTGCCGACCCAGGCTGAGAGGATGCCCGCTCCCTCCGCTCGGCGGGACGGAAAGGACGTGAAAAAGTCCGTATGAAAACGGGGCATACCGTCGATGAAGAGCTGGATAAACAGTGCCAGGAGCACCACCACGCCGACAAGCATGGAGAGCAGCCCGACCACGGCGAAAATATAGTCCCACCGTTTGTGCCGGGAGATGAGCCCGCGGATCTCTTTTACCTGGTGATCGGCCACGTCAATATGCCTCCCTGACACGTTTCTTGAGCACATATCCGGCAATGTTGAATACGAGCGTGATCAGCATCAAGGTCAGGCCTGCAGCAAAGATGGTCTGGTACCCGATGCTTCCGTGCGGCAAGTCTCCCAGGCTCACCTGGACGATATAGGCGGTTATCGTCGCAGCCGGCTGTGTCGGGTCCCAGGTAAGGTTCGGCTGCATCCCGGCTGCGATGGCGACCACCATGGTCTCGCCCACAGCCCGGGAGATGCCCAGGATATACGCCGCGGCAACGCCGGAGAAGGCCGAAGGAAAGACGACCCTGACGGCGGTCTGGAAGCGGGTCGCGCCCATGGCGTAGGATCCCTCCCGGATATGCATGGGCACCGCGCGCATGGCATCCTCGCTGACCGAGCTGACGTAGGGGATGATCATGATACCCATGACGATCCCGGCGGATAGCATGTTGAATCCTGGCAGCGAGGGGAGCAGCTTCTGCAGGATCGGCGTAACCACAATGAGGGCGAAGTATCCGAATACTACGGTAGGAACGGCGCCGAGCAGTTCCAGAAAGGGTTTTACGATCTCCCGCAGATTGTGGGGAGCGAACTCGCTCAGGTAGATCGCGATGATCGTGCCGAGCGGGATGGCGACGAGCAGGGCGACGCCGGTCGTGACGGTGGTGCCGGCAACGAGCGGCATGATCCCGTAATGCGCGTTGTCGAACAGCGGAGTCCATTGGGTATCGGTCAGGAACGTGAGGATCGGCACAATGCGGAAGAACGGAATGGATTCATAGACCAGGATGGCAGCGATGGCAAAAGTGGTCAGGACCGAAGACAGGGCGGCGAGAAAAAGGACCGTTTCGATCGCTCGCTCCCGGATACGGCGCGAACGTCTGCTTGCCAATGTTGGTTGCATGCTGTTCATGCCGTTGCTGCTCCTGTGCGGTGCATGCCTGCCGGTCCGGTGGGCCGATGCAGGCAGGGAGAGGTCAAGGGATGAGTTCGTATCGTCCATACTATACAATAAATAGCCGTGAGACGCACTAGGAAAAAGACAAGAAAAAACGGGGCGCCCGCATCCGGACACCCCGTCGAACGGTTAATTGTGACAGGAATTAATGCTTGCCTTCCCGCTTCAGGAGCTCTTCCACCGAGACGCCCACCTCGGGTTCACCGCCGAAACCGGTGCCGAGCTTCTTGCTCTTGAAGTTATCGGCGGCCAGCTTATAGGCGGTGTCCGGCAGCGGCACATACTTCACTTCCTTCACCAGCTTGGGCGCGTTCTTGATGTAGAACTCAACGAAATCCCTGACCTCTTTTTTCTCCATCGACTTGGCGTTCACGTAGATGAAGATCGGGCGGGAGAGGGGCTGGTACGTGCCGTTTTTCACGGTCTCCACTGAGGGCAATACTGCCGGTTTTCCTGCGGCAGCCACGACCGGCACGGCCTTTAGTTTCGTGCTGTTCTCGGCGTAGTAGGCCATGCCGAAGTAGCCGAGTGCGTACTTGTCGCGGGCCACGCCCTGGACGAGCACGTTGTCGTCCTCGCTGGCCGTGAAATCGCCTCGGCTGGACTTGGACTTGCCCACGATCGCCTCGGTAAAGTAATCGAAGGTCCCCGAGTCGGCGCCGGGACCGAAGAGCTTGATCGGCTGGTCCGGCCAGGCCGGATTGACCTGGTTCCACTTCATGACCGTGCCCTGCGCCTCGGGCGCCCACATCTTCTTCAGCTCGTCCACCGTGATGCTCTTGAGCCAGTCGTTCTGGGGGTTCACGACAACGGTCAGGGCATCATAGGCCACGGGAAGCTCGACGTATTGGATGCCGGCCTCCTTGCATGCGTCCATCTCCTTCTTCAGGATCGGGCGCGAGGCATCGGAAATGTCCGTCTCGTTACGGCAGAACTTCTTGAAGCCTCCGCCGGTGCCCGAGATGCCGACAGTCACTTTGGTGGCGCCCTTCGTGGATTTCTGGAATTCCTCGGCTACCGCTTCGGTGATGGGGTACACAGTGCTGGACCCGTCGATCTTGATAAGGCCTGTATCGGCCTTAACCGGGACGGCCGTCAGGGACATGGCAAACAGCGTCGCAACGGCAAACAGAAACAACGTTTTGAAAACCTTCATGATGTTCCTCCTTAGATTTGTTATTCATGCAACTGCGACTTTATATCATGCAATTGTTACAGTTTTGTTACAATTTTGTTACAAGGTTGTTAATATTATGCAACTGATCAATCCCTCCCGCTAGCGTTCGCCAAGGCCACGGGAACGTGAGATGGTGAGCCATCCGGGACCAGATCGCTATTGTCCGGTCTCTTCGAAATACTTCGCCGCTGTCATATCTCCGGGACGGCATGCATCTCCCTTGCTGGTGCTTCCCGATGTCCCATGACATTGCACACGCTCATGGAGCCTCTCCCCGTCCGTGGAAGAGCAGGGGATGCGCGGTATTGCCCGCGGCTCCTCGTCCCTTCCCAGTAGCTCCCGAATCGTTTCACCTGATGTCGCGGACATTGCGTTGTCGAGGAGTATGAGGGCGGGCCGGACGAACTGTACGGCGTTGAGCGTTCCGGACCCCTGGCGAATCGGAATCACCCGGAGATCTTTGTCCGCGAGCAGTTCTGTGATCGTGTACAGCGATACGGCGTCATCGCCGATGATCACGACCTTATTTCTATGCAACGGCATACCGTCCTCCCCTATGCGCGGCGGATAGCATCACACGTTCCTTCATCCTTCTCACCTCCTTCTCTTTTCGAAGCCGCCGGCCGCTTCAGGAAAAGGGAGAAGGCGGAGCCTTTGCCGAGGCTGCTGGTCACGGAAATGCTCCCTCCCATTGCTTCAGTGAGAAGCTTCGCGATGTACAGGCCGATGCCGGAACCGGCAATGCCCTCGCTGCTTCGCGCCCGGTAGAACTTGTCGAAGACCTGCGCAAGCTCGTCCTTCCCGATGCCGGGGCCTGTATCGATGACCGACAGGACAACCTTGTCGTCGACGGCTTCGCACGTGATCCGGACTGAGCCGTGGTCCCGGTTGTATTTGATCGCGTTCGAGATCAGGTTGGTCAATATCTGCCTGAGGGCCACGGCACTTCCGATGGCGTTGATGGGGGATGACCCATCGGTGGTAAGCGAGATATGCCGTGTTTCGGCCCTTTCCCGCAAGGAGTCGGCAAGGGATGCCGCGATGCCGGCGGCATCGACCTCTTCCCGGAGAATCTCCCCGCGGCCCTTTTCCAGCTTCGCAAGCAGGGCAACGTCATTGAGCAGGGCTTCCATGTGGAGCGTAGATGAATGGATCTCGGCAAGATAGGGGCTGCCGTTGCTCTTGAGCGCGGCAAGATGGGAGTACCCGCCGATGATGTTGAGGGCGTTCTTCATTTCATGGATGAGATACCGCGTCGCGCTGTCCTGCTCCTGCTCCCGCGCGGTGAGCTCTCTGATCTGGGCGTGCCGGCTCACGATGTTCCGGGTCTTGATCAGCAGTTCCTGCACGGAAAAGGGCTTGGTGATGTAGTCGTCGGCCCCGAGCGACAGCCCCTTGATCCTGCTTTCTTCGGTGGTCAGGGCCGAGACCATGATGATGGGGACGTGCCTGCCTGTCGTTCTGTCGCGAATGGTCTGGCACACTTCCCAACCGTTCATTCCGGGCAGCATGATGTCCAGGAGGACGAGGTCCGGCGTCGACTGCAGCACCGCCTCGACGGCCCTGTCTCCGGATTCAGCGATCAGTGTCGCGAATCCGTCCCGGTCAAGGTTGTACCGGATCAGCTCGGCGACATCGGGTTCGTCCTCGACGATCAGGACCAGTGGGCGTGCGTCAAGCAGGTTCCCTGCCAATGTCCTGACCTTCGCGTCCGGTGCGTTGTCCTTCGATGATGATGGGGTTTTCTTGGTCATGACGTTTCTTAAGTATGTGTCGCGGATGATACGTCTTGCTTGTTACAGGATTGTTACAGAACGATGAAATTATCATGACGGAAAAAGAGGGGACGGACGGAAGGTAAAAGGCAACGAAGACCTGGTAAGCATCACGAACCCGAACAGTGTGCACAGGAGAAGGATCCCCGTTCGCGGCGCTGCCGGCGGAGAAGGCAGAAGAACTGGGTCACGCTGTCATAAAAAGGACAGGGCGGCAGGTTGGTCTTCCCGGTCCGCACTGCCGTATCAAGGGCGGACGTGGGGGGATGCGACACTAGTAAGCCGGGCGTGTGGACAACGGATCGGTCGCGCTGATCGGGTCCTTTGCTCATGTTCGAGATCTCGCGGGAAGCTCGCGGCAGGGAGTCTGTTCAGCGCTTCCAGGGACAAGAGGCAACCGGACCTCCACGATGGTACCTTCATTCCATTTGCTGACAAAGGACAGGGTCCCGCCCAGGAACTCCACGAGTGACCGGGTCCGCGGCAGTCCCGTCCCGAGAGCAGCACTGCAGAATGCTTTCCGCCCTGCATTGCCGGTCATGAGGGCCGAGAGGCGCTTGACCTCGGATCCGCTCATTCCTTTGCCTGTATCGGTCACCATGAGCGTCAGATGGTCCTGCTGCCTGCCGAGGATAAGGGTGATCCTGCCCCGGTCCGTGTATTGGGCCGCATTTTCCAGGAGGTTCGCTGCGATCTGCAGGAACTTGCCGCTATCCGACCACAGGGTGAGCGGTCGCTCAGTGGCGACCATCTCCACTTTCACCGATTTGCCGGCGACAAGAGCGCGTGTTGAGACCATCAGGTCCCGGAGGAGTTCAACGGCGTCGAAGTGCTCCCGGGAGAGGCCACCCTGGCCGGGCTTGGCGTCCGGGAGCCCGCGGACGTTCTCAGCCACGGAGCTCAGGCGGGTCGCTCCCGTGATGAGCAGAGGAAACCCCTGATCCACGCTCTCCGAAGACCCGAATACCGTCTCGCTGCGCACCTGATCTGCTCTTTCCTCCTGACACCGGGTCAGCGAGGCGCGCCCGCGGTAATCGTGATGGGTGAAGTGCAGATCACTCCGTGCCCGCTGCTGAGCTGCAGGGTCCGATGCAGCCGCTTCGGTCGGGTCAGGAGAGATCGCCTCCGGCATGCGCGCGTGGCGGTCGGTGTGCAATTCCAGGGGCGCCTCCGTGCTGGTGGCCGTCTGCTGAAAGCGGGGTCGTTTGACCACGTTAGCTGCCGGTGATGCCACGGTCCGAAGCTCTACGCTCCGCGGTGCCTTTCGCAAAGGCATAGCAGAACAAAATGACCCCGAGCACCACCAGGACCCATTCGGTCAGCTGGCTGAGCTTTTGCATGAATGATGTGAAAGCGTCGATCAGGCCTGTTGATTGCGATGGCATGTTCATGATCACCTCCCCGGTTCACGCGCAGGTTGCGAGACCGTCATTACTGTCCGTTCCGTGGTACGCGAGAAACGCCTCAGCGCCGTCCTTGCCCAAATAACGCTGGAGCACCTTTGGGTCGGTCCGCGTGAGATCAACGATGATAAGCGCATCCAGGACGTTGTTGAAATCCTTATCGACATTGAAGCCCAAGATGCCTCCGTTCAGCTTGAGGTACTGGCGGAGCAGGACGGGCACTCCCTTGCCGTCAGGCTCGATCTCGGCGATGAGGGACGAGAGCTCATCGATATCCTGTCCCATGACGGTCATGGCAGCATCGGTGTCCAGTCCATTGAGCAGTCGCTCACGGTGGGCCCTCCGGGGCCGCACGGACCCGGCAAGTTCGCTTCGCAGGCAGTGGGCCTTCAGATAGCTGACCATGATCCTGCAGGAAAGGTCGCGATAATCCTTCGAGATGCTGACCGGCCCGAAGAGGGTCTTGTAGCGGGGATTCCGGACAATGTAGCGGCCGATCCCTTTCCAGAGCAGCAGAAGTGGCGCGTAGGAACGCTGATATTCGGCGCGGATGAACGAACGGCCCAGCTCCAGGGCCGGCCCGAGCTGTTTCAGGAACTCCAGCACTTCCGTGGCGTGGCCGTCGGCCTTCACGCCGCGCCACTCGCGGCGGATCGCGCCTGCGCCGTCCAGGACGAAGGTGCTGCGCTCGATCCCGCGCACCTGTTTGCCATACATGTTTTTCAGCTTGATTACGCCGAACTGCGCGCACACCTTCTCGTCCTCGTCCGAGAGCAGGTCGAAGGGCAGGGCGAGCTTGGACTTGAAGCCCTCGTGCGACCGGATCGAGTCGCGCGAGATGCCGAGCACCGTCGCGCCCAGCGCCCGGTATTCGTCGTGGAGGTCGCGGAACTGCTGCGCCTCGGTGGTGCAGCCGGGCGTGTTGTCCTTGGGGT